>JAANXC010000037.1 GCA_018263495.1 Nitrososphaerota archaeon | reverse complement strand
GTATTTCGTTCCAAGGTGAACGAGGAGCATATAGTGAGGCTGCATCCATCTCATTTTTTGAAGGTGAAATAGAGACTATTCCATGCTCTACTTTTGCTGATGCATTAAAAAATACGGAAAATGGCGCAAGTGATTACTCCATTTTACCTGTTGAAAATTCACTTGAAGGAAGTGTGGGTGAAAGCAATGACTTGTTATTATCTACGAATCTTATTGTTACAGGTGAAATTTATCATAGGGTACATCATTGCCTTATAGGAACTGGATCAATTGGAGATATTGAGACGGTGTATTCGCACCCACAGGCTTTAGGCCAGTGTAGGCAATTCATTCAAGAAAACTCACTAAAGACTATTCCATCTTATGACACTGCTGGTAGTGTAAAAATTATCAAAGATTTGAATAAGAACAACGTAGCATGCATAGCAAGTAGAAATGCCGCAGAAATTTTTGATGTTCCAGTAATTCAAGAGGGTATTGAAGATACTGCAAATAATTATACTAGGTTTCTGGTATTTTCTAAAGAAAAGAATGACAAAACTGAAAATAGCAAGACGTCGATAATTTTCTCGGTAAAACATGAAGCTGGCACTCTATACCAAATCATCAACGAGTTTTACCAGCACAAAATAAACCTAACAAAGATTGAATCTAGACCAAACAAAAATACAGCGTGGGAATACAATTTCTATGTTGATTTTGAGGGTCATCAAGANGATTCTTCAATTAAGGACGTGTTGGAAAAGTTAAGAAACTACTCTACTTTCCTGAAAATTTTAGGTTCCTATCCTATTACAAAGCTAGACTAGAATCCTCGTGGTTTTCTTACAGTAAAAGCTGCACTAAATCCAATTACAACAATACCTGCTATGATAACTAGAATGTGATATGTAAGGAATAGTGGATCTCGTGATTTCTCTAGGGTTCCTTTTGCATTCAATTCAGAATTGCCCGTGTTCTGAATTTTGATTACATTCTCGCCAGCAATAGTATTTACCCACGATATATCCGCCTTATTCTTGTAGCTATTATCGATATTATTTTTTTCATCACTAGTTAAGATTTTCACATCAAATGTGTCACCAATAATTGTCAACGTTTGAAAAGAGTTCTCTGATGCCTGAAATGAAAATATAGTTGATTCTCCAACTCCAAAGTCATCATCAAAGTCCATAACGTCAACTGGGTTTGCAAGGAAATCTATCATGGAAATTACACCGAGTCCTGAGATTATACATCCCGCAATTAGACCAACTATGGTATACTTGTTTAACACAAAAAAAACTCTGAAATGATGAATAAAAAACTAACTACATTACGTCTACATCGTGAGGCTGGCTTTCAGCAAATCCCGCTCTAGATATTTTGATAAATTCTGCATTTTTGTGCATTTGTTTTATGTTGTGGGCTCCACAGTAACTTAGTCCTGAACGAATTCCTCCTGTGATTTGTGTTATGATATCAGTAACACTTCCTTTGTATGGAACCATAGCTTCTACGCCTTCAGCAACGTAGTCATTTATGTCATCAGTTAGCTCAAAGGTTCCAGTTTCTTTGGTCTTCCTTCCCATAGAGGCACCCAAGGAAGCCATTCCACGATAAATCTTGAAGCGCTTGTTGTTTTTTGTAATTGTAGTACCTGGTGTTTCATCTGTTCCACCTAAAATACTGCCCACCATAATGGAAGACGCGCCAGCAGCCAAAGCTTTTGTTGCATCGCCCGAGTTCCTTGTCCCGCCATCTGAGATGATTGGTATGTCATGTTCTTTTCCAACTTTAGCACAATCCAAAACTGCCGTGAGTTGCGGAACTCCAGAACCCGTGATAACCCTAGTTATGCAAATTGAGCCAGAGCCAACCCCAACTTTTACTGCATCAACGCCAGCCTTAATCAGATCCTCAGCTCCCTTTGCTGTTGCTACATTTCCTGCAATGAGTTCACAATCAGAAAATGCCTTTTTGATATTTTTCACTGTGTTTATGGCATTTTCGCTATGACCGTGTGCAATGTCTACAACTATGACATCCGTTCCTGCACCAATCAAGGCTTCTGTTCTTTCCATAAAATCACCTTTGACACCAACAGCTGCTCCAACAATTGGTCTCCCTTTGTTATCCTTTGATGCGTTAGGATATTTTTCCAAATTAGAAATATCCTGGCTAGTTATCAGACCTTTGACCAGATTATTATCATCTACTATAGGTAATTTTTCAATTCTGTTCTTTTTGAGAATATCTTTCGCCTCTTCTAAATCAGTACCTTGTTTTGCAGAAACAACATCTTTTGTCATTAGATCCTGAACTAACTTGGAGCAATTAGGTGGTTCAAATAAGACATCCCGCTCAGTCAAAATTCCTACTAGTTTAGAGTTGGAATCAATAACTAAAAGTCCAGACACCTGCTTTTCATTCATTATGCTGAAAGCATTCTGAATCGTTTGTTCAGGATTAATTGAATATGGATTTTCTATCATCACACTTCCAGAACGTTTGACTTTTAGAACTTCGTTTACTTCTTCTTTAATTGACAGAAATCTATGTATGATTCCTATGCCACCTTCACGAGCAATAGTTACCGCCATTGACGATTCTGTAACTGTATCCATGTTAGCGCTGATTAACGGAATGTTTATGGAAATGTTTCTAGAAAGTTGTGTTGAGAGATCAGTCTGGGAACGACTTGATACATCTGAAAATTTGGGTACAAGAAGAACATCGTCAAAAGTTAAACCTTCTTTAAATTCCAAACGAACCTCATACTCTAGAAAAAAAAACCGTTATAAGCCTTTCTTGCTTTCATGATATATTTTAAGATATTGTGATTGCTTCCTTTGTTTCAGCGACATTATGAGTACGAATTATGTCTGCACCGTTTAGAACACAGACTGCCTCAGCTGTCAATGATCCTGCAAGTCTATTCGATGGATTTTCTCTTTTCAAGATTTTCCCAATGAATGATTTGTTTGATACTGATATGAGAAGTGGTGTATTCAATTTAATTGATCTTAAATTTTCCAAAATCAACAAATCTCTTTTAACCCAATCTGAATTAATCTTTGTAAAAAAAGGATTTCTGCCTTTTTTCCTAAAAAATCCAATGGCAGGATCTAAAACAATTCTAGATCTGGCAATTTTTGCAGATTTTGCTATCTCCAAACTTTTTTTCAGCAATTGTTTTGTTTCCTGTAATTGGTTACCAGTAATGATTTTTTTACTATATGCACATAAAATAAGTGATGGACTGTATCTTTCAATTATTTTTGGCATCATTGTATCGTATTTCAGTCCAGTAACATCATTGATTATATCAACTCCTAATTCTAAGGCTTCCTTTGCGACTGCAGCCCTACACGTATCAACTGAAATGGGTAAGTTTGTTGTACGCTGAATTATCTTAATTGCATTAACTATACGAGCCATCTCAATTTTTTCTGATATCATTGTTGCCAGGTATGGTGCAGTAGACATACCACCAACATCAATAAAATCAGCACCTTCTTCTTCCATGCTGTGAACTGTATCAATAATTTTTTGTTTGCCAACTGAGATAGATTTTTTGTAAAATGATTCAGGACTTGTATTTAAAATTCCCATTATCCTGACCTTATTTGAACCACCGACTCTGACAGTTCCTAATTTATTCACATGACTTATCATAAACCCTGCTAATTTGAGTCATATGACTATTGTTGGCTGGGAATCAAAATACCAGGATATCCTAAAAGATTTCGGTTACTCAAGAAAGAAGGACACACAATCATGTAAATTGTTAGATTCGTTATTACCAAAAAAAACACCAATTGTAAAAATTAGAAACCTAATTGAGAATAAACCAGTTTTCGTAATAGGCGCTGGTCCTTCATTATCATCTTGCATTTCAATTTTGAAAAAATACAAGAAAATTACAAAAATAGTGGCTGACGGTGCTACAAAAGCAATAATCGAAAACAATTTGAAGCCAGACATTGTAGTCACGGATCTTGATGGTGATATAAAATCGCTAAAAAAAGCTGGCAGAACAAACACAATAATGATTGTGCATGCGCATGGCGATAACGCTGAAAAGATCCATCTTGTAAAAGACTTCAAAAATTGTATAGGAACAACACAAACAAAACCTGTAGGAAAGGTTCACAATTTTGGTGGATTTACGGATGGAGATAGATGTGTATTCTTGGCTAATCATTTCAAGGCAAAAAAAATAATTCTTCTTGGAATGGATTTTGGAACTAGGATTGGAAAATACTCTAAAACTAGAGTGGTTAGTCGAACTACCAAAATTAAAAAATTGCGTCGTGGAAAGAAATTACTAGAATGGCTAGCAAAAAAAAGTGAATCTAATCTTTATTCTATAACTAAGATCAAAGGATTGACAAAAATCAACTTTCAAGACATTGATAATATAATTACTAGTAAGAATGCGTTTTAATATCGTCTTACATAAGAAGATGTATGGGGTTTTCTGACGAACAAATTCGTGATATGTTAGAGTTAAAAGAAGATCTTACTGAAAAAATAATCAAATATAAAGAACAGATTGAAAAACTGGAAAAAAATATTTCTGTGTTGGATACAATACTTAAACAATCAAGTTTTACAAAAGCGTCAGATCTTACTCGCAATGCCCCAAAAACAATAAAACAAGAAAGAAAGATAGCAATTACAAAAAGCTCAGATGGTACAACCATTGCTAATGCGTTTGTTACAAATGATGAGGTTTCAATTGTTCTAGAAGATAATGTTACGCTTGATCCTGAAACACCTCCTCTGAAAACTTTTTTCGTTGATCGTATTATTGGTGAGATGAAAAAAAAAGATATCGAGCAAGTTGAAAGTGGTGTAATAAAGAAAGATGATATTATTAATTGTGTAATAAATGATAATGGGAGTAGGATAAGAGAAATCATAATCAAAAATTATCGTCAGGAAGAAAGAGTAAATGAGATCATTAACACCGCAACATGGTCTCTGACACGAATGCTTGAAAATTCAGCGTGATGTTATGGATAAAATTGTTGTTTTAGATTTTGGCTCACAATACAGCCACTTGATATGCAGACGGATTAGAGATTTCTCTGTATACGCCGAACTTGTTCCATTTGACATTTCTTTAGAGAACCTAGCCAAGCTAAATCCAAAAGGAATTATCTTTTCTGGTGGACCATCAAGTGTATACGACTCTGGTGCGCCCATACCTGATAAGAAAATCTTCCAACTGAATGTACCAATATTAGGAATATGCTATGGGCATCAAATCATTGTGAATAATTTTGGTGGTAAGATAAAACGTGCAAACAAGGAGTATGGTTCATCTGTACTTACGATTGACAGTAACTCGGATATCCTAAATGGAATTGGAGATTCTGTTAGAGCATGGATGAGTCATGGAGACGAAGCAGAGAATGTGCCAGAAGGTTTTGAAATAATCGGACATACTGAAAACTCACGTTCTGCAGCTATTGCAAACAAGCAGAAGACAGTATTCGGAATTCAAT
>JAANXC010000036.1 GCA_018263495.1 Nitrososphaerota archaeon | reverse complement strand
AAAGAAAGAGGCAAAAATTAAGATAATAAAAAACAGAAAAGCAAAAGAAGCAAAAAAGAAAGAGGCAAAAATTAAGGCAATAGAAAAGAGAAAAGCAAAAGAAGCAAAAAAGAAAGAAGATATCAAAAGGAAAGAAGAAGAAAAAAGGAAAGAAGAAGAAGCAAAAAAGAAAGAAGAAGAGGCAAAAAGAACTTACGAAGAAGAATTAGAGGAACAGCTCAGTGAAGAAGAAATTACTGGTTTTCAACTAGAGAAAACTGACATGGATAAAATGTGTAATAGGGTTTGCGAAATTATTGCTGATTATGAATCAGATGGAATACTCCAGAGTCAACTTTGGAAAAAATTCAAACTTTCAAGCAGAGATGGTTCTCGTTTAGCGTTAAAATTGGAAAGAATGGGAATGATTACACGCGAAAAAATTTTAGAAAAAGAAAGATGGACTTACAAACTTATAATCAAAAAAATACCAATTAGTACAAAATCTATTGAAGGTTCACCATGTTTAACCTGTCCAGGTGAATCAAAATGTTCACTTGATGGTCTAGAATACAACCCAAAAACTTGTCAATGGATTCAGGATTGGGTTATGATAGAATTGAAAAATAAATAAAAATGAAATTAATAGATGCAAAAAAAGATCATTATAGAAAACTAGCTCATGAGGAAGGATACAGAAGTAGGTCTTCTTACAAACTAAAAGAACTTCATAAATCATACAGAATAATTGGTGCAGGTCACTATGTTTTGGATTTGGGTTGTGCACCGGGAGGATGGACCCAAGTTGCAGTGCAGCTTGCTGGCAATAAAGGAAAAGTGATGGGGGTTGATACATCGTTTGTAGAAGAAATTCCTGGTGCGCATATAATGAAATCAGACATCTGTGATATTTCCATTACCGAAGAAATTTTGTCATTTTTTGGGAAAAAAGTAAATGTTGTAATATGTGATCTTTCTCCACAGGTAACTGGTAATTGGTCTGTTGATCATTCTACACAAATTTCATTAAATTACGCTGCTGCAAAAATTATGGATCAAGTTCTGGAAAAAAAGGGAAACGCACTATTCAAAATTTTTGATGGTGAATATTCAAATGAATTTTATCAGTATGTGAAGAAAAAATTCGTTAAGGTTAAGTTGAAAAAACCCAAAGTCAGTAGGAAACAAAGTAGCGAATTATATTGTATATGTCTTGGATACACATCTTAAAAAATGGATAATTTGTACGCGTTATTTTTAAGTAAATTTTGTAAATTAATCATATTCGAATAGTCAACATCAGACCATAGTTGCCCTTCGAATAGAGTCATCTGGGCTCTCAGTTTTTGAGAGCCCTTATTATTAATTTCTTAAAAACATCATTAGGGCAAAGATAGCCATCGCAACGGAAGAACCAACTCCTAATAGAAAAATAATTTTACCACCGCTCATAATTTACACACACTCTCATTTTTTCTCAATAAAAATTCTTTATATTCGTTCAAGCTTGTTTCGCAATCAAATTATAATTAAAAAAATCAGATTTAGTATTGGAAGCAATAAAAGTGGATTCACTTACAAAAGAATTTGGAGATTTTAAGGCAGTAGATAACATTTCCTTCAAAGTGGAAGAGGGCGAGATTTTTGGTTTTCTGGGACCAAATGGCGCAGGAAAAAGTACTACAATGATGATACTTACAACTTTGTTAAAACCAACATCTGGCAGAGCGCTTGTGGGTGGATATGACGTTATGTCTGATGCCAAAAAAGTGAGAGAGAAAATTGGCTACGTTCAGCAGGAAATTAGTGTAGATGAATTTCTAACCGGCAGAGAAAATCTTTACTTACATGCGCGAATAAACCAAATCCCAAGGAATCTAATTAAATCAAGAATAGATGATGTATTGGAACTAGTAGAGCTGGGTGAAAAAAAGGATCAGGCAACATTAACCTATTCTGGTGGAATGCGGAAGAGACTCGATATAGCAAATGGATTGTTGAGCAGACCATCTGTACTATTTCTTGATGAACCTACTGTAGGACTTGATATACAAACAAGACGGAAGATATGGGGCTACATAAAAAAAATTCAAAAGGATTTTGGCATGACCATTTTTATCAGCACTCATTACATGGAAGAGGCTGACAATCTTTGTGATAGAATAGGAATTATTGATCATGGAAAAATACAGGTTATCGACACACCAAAATCAATGAAAAGTGCAATAGGAAACGAGATAATCTCCTTTAATCTTGTTGACGGCAAAGCAAACCAAGATACCATAATAGATCAAATTGGCAAAATTGAATTTGTTAAGGAAGTGAAAAATAAAGAGGGCTTAATCACTGTCTTTTCTACCAAAAGCAATGAGGTAATCCCAAAGATATTTCAGGAATCTGCTAATCTTGATATGAAGATAAGATCTCTCACATTAAAACAGCCTACACTTGATGATGTCTTCATTTCATACACAGGTCATGATTTGAGGGATGAGACTGAAAATAAAAAATACAGTAGAAGAAAAGAATTCAATCTAAACAGGAGAAAAGGACTTTGATGATTACTGATACTTACTCAATTTTTTGGCGTGAGATGAAACGTTACAAAAAATCTAGGGGTGGTTTTATAATCAGACTGATTCAGCCAGCTGTTTGGATCATAGTTATGGGCAATATATTTTCAGGAACACAGCCATTGATCGAATCCGTTGGCTTTGATGGAGAATATATTGAATTCATGACACCTGGAATCATAATACTGACTGCAATTTTCACCAGCATCTTTGGTGGTGTGAACACTTTGTGGGATAGAAGATATGGTTTTATGAATCAGGCACTTACCTCTCCAATTTCTAGGTCATCCATTGCACTTGGAAAGATGCTTGCAATATCATTAGTTGCTGCAATTCAAGCCAGTCTCATTTTAGGAATTGCCCTTGCAATAGGTGTCACAATGCCAAACTTGTTGATGATAGCTCCAATCATGGCAATAGTAGTCTTGTTTTCGATTGGATTCTCTGGAATATCTGTTATGTTTGCTGCAGCCGCTAAATCTCAAGAAACTTTTTGGGGAACCGTCAATTTTCTTGGATTGCCTATGTTCATGATAAGTCCAGCTCTTTTTCCACTGGCACTGATGCCAGATTGGTTGGCAACTATGGCTCAATTCAACCCGGTTACTTATGCGGTAGTTTTGGTTCGAAGTATGATGTCTGGGTATGTTGAAAGCTCATCGGCTGCCTTGAGTATAGTAATTTTAGGCGGTTTTGTGGTCGCTATGATCCTTCTTGCGAGTTATGTATTCACGCGTGAGGTAAACAAGCCCTTCTAATTGAACTAAATTTGACCTACAAAATAACAATATCTCACTTATGAGATCTTTTTGATTTATTTCACTCATTATTATTGAAAGGTTTAGTATTAGTCATAGTATGTGCTAGCTTGCTATTAGTTGGAATGATTTCCAGCCAATCGTTTGCGGCAAGCGGTCATTTGTATATCTCGCAATGGAAAGGATTTGATACTACTGAACCAAATATTGATTGTTCGTTATGGGCTGAATATTGTAGTGCAATGTATGAGGGCTGGAAACAACCGCAACAGATTGCTGTTGATGACGAAAGAAACATCTATGTAGCAGATACTGGCAATTCACGAATTCAAAAGTTTAACAGTGATGGAGAGTTTTTGTCAAGCTGGGGAACTAACGGTTTTGAAAACGGAGAACTTCAATCTCCTGTTGGCATTGCAATTTATGAAAATAATGTATATGTTGTTGACGAAATGCAGAATACCATTCAAAAATTTGATAACGATGGAAACTTTATTCTAAAGTGGGGAGAATATGGTAATGAAAACGGACAATTCATTGAACCACAGGGAATTACAATAAATTCAAGCGGTGTAGTTTATGTTGCGGATTCAATGAATCATAGAATTCAGATATTTACTTCTGACGGAGAATTCCTATCATCATTTGGTAATTATGGTCCAGCAGACGGTAAGCTAAAAAATCCAGTGGATGTTGCAGTTTATGGAGATCTTATTTATGTTTCTGATCCTGGGAATTATAAAATTGAAAAGTACACATCAGATGGTACTTTTCTAAAAAGCTTTGATTATAATTTTGCTGGCTCCCAAGTGCGACCTGGAGGATTGATAGCTGATCCTAATGGAGACATCTACTTTGTTGATGCTGTAAAGTACAGAGTGGTTAAAATGAATTCTGATGGAAAGACAATAACTTCATGGGGTAACGTTGGTATAGGAAACGGCAAGTTTCTTGAACCAAAAGATCTTGTATTAGATAACCAAGGATATCTCTTTGTTTTAGATTCTAGTCTAGGCTTGATACAAAAATTTGAAACCCCCATTGTAGCACAAATAGAAGAAGCTTTAGCAGCAGAACAATTTAGAAAATTACAAGAGTTAGCTTATGCTGAAGCAACGGCGGCAGCAGAAGCTGAAGCAGAAGCTGAAGTAACGGCGGCAGCAGAAGCTGAAGTAACGGCGGCAGCAGAAGCTGAAGCAGAAGCTGAAGTAACTAAGCCAATCGTATCTCCACCAGCAGACTTGGTGATAGA
>JAANXC010000035.1 GCA_018263495.1 Nitrososphaerota archaeon | reverse complement strand
CTCTTCCGATCTCGTATCAACAAAAGATTTTGGCAGAATTACGACCTGAGGTCAAAAAGAGTTAGAAAAATGAAATCAAGTACACTTGCGAAAAAAATTGGCTTTTACGCAATGATAATTATAGTATGGCAGGGTCTTGACAGTGCTGATATTTGGCCTGACAATATTTTCCCATCACCAGTAGATGTTGTAGAAGACTTAGCGTATGGAGTTTCTGATGGAAGCTTATTTTTTGGAATTGGAACTAGTTTATTGAGGCTAATTGTTGGCTTGTCAATAGCTATTGCTGGTGGCTTGGTACTTGGAATTTTCATGGCAAGAGTCGAAACTGTTAACCAGACAATTGGTTCTTTGGTTCTTGGACTACAGTCAATTCCATCCATAGCCTGGGTACCACTTGCTATTCTTTGGTTTGGCCTTACGGACGCTGGAATTATTTTTGTCGTAGCTATTGGTGCGATATTTGCTGTAACCATCAATACTTACACTGGTGTGAAGAACATCAATCCTTCCTACATTGAAGCTGCAAGAAACATGGGTGCGAAAGAAGGTCAACTTATAACTTCCATATTAATTCCTGCGGCATTTCCATTTATCATGTCTGGATTCAAGCAGGGCTGGGCATTTGCTTGGAGAGGCGTAATCGGTGCAGAACTACTATTCTCATTCTTGGGTCTTGGTTTCCTTCTTAACGTTGGTCGTCAGCTTAATGACGTATCTCAGGTGATAGCAATAATGCTAGTAATAATGGGAATCGGAATACTGGCTGAAGGATTAGTCTTTAAGAAAATTGAAGACAAAGTTATGACCAGATGGGGATTACGCTAGAATTTTAAAATTACTTGATTTCTTCCCTAGCAAGTTCGGCTCCCTTTACCATTGATCTAATTTTGTCAAAAGAAACTTCCCTAGTTCTTGTACGCAGACCACAGTCAGGGTTGACGTACACCTTTGTAGGATCACCCAGTGCTTTTGCTGAATACAATATCCTGTCCCTTATGAGCTCGGGGGATTCTATTTCATTTACATGAACGTCCGAGACTCCAATTCCAATCTCACCTTCGAATCCGTGTTCCTTGAATAGTTTCAAGACCTGAAATCCTTTTCTTGCGTCATCATCAAGTCCTGTGTTCCATGTATCACGATTTGCAAATTCCAATGTGTATTGTTCCGCCTTAATTTCCGGCATCTGCGGTGCTAATGCCTTGTAATCGTTTCCGGAAAAGCATGCATGAACTACAAACTTGGCATCAATTCCCTTTACAGATTCGTTGATGGACTCTCTGAAAATATCCATTTCCGCTGGATGTGTTGTTGCAGCTGGCTCATCAATCTGAATAATTTTTGCGCCCAGTTCTACCAGATCCTTCACTAATGGTCTGACAACATTTCTTGCTAAAGCCAGTACAAGCTCATCCTTTGATTTGTAATGTTCGTCATATGACCAGTCTGCTAGAGTATATGCACCAGTCACAGGGACTTTAATTTCACGTTTTGAATTTTCTTTTATAAAGTTGAATTCTTCCGCATGAAAGTTTTGTTTAAAGGCGACTGGTCCCACGACTCTTGCCTTCTTATAGTATTTGTTGTCCCATGAGCGAACCCTGCCTGCAAATTCAAAGCCATCAACATATCTTACTGGTTCCTCATACATTTCAACACGGCGTACTTCACCATCGTAAACAATGTCAAGTCCAATATCCTCAAGTGTCTTGATATTCAAAAGCGCAGCGTCATTTCTTACTTTGATTTTTTCTTCATCTGAAATGTTTGGGTCCTTTACTTTTTTTAGCATGTCTGCTGGTTTCTTAAGACTACCAATTTCCTGTGTTGGGAACAACTTAGACATCTTTCGCACCTCTCGCAATTTCTCCAAGGACAGATATTTTATTCATCGCAAATTCCTTGGGTACATATTCCAAATCAAAATTATTACTGACATAGGATTCTTTTGGCTTTGTTTTCGCATTAATCTCATCTACCTGATTGATGCATTCTTGTGGTTTTTCAATTGCAGTATTGAATGAATTGATTATGCCTACCGTGAGTATTTTGTCTGAAAAACTGTGTTTTTCTATCGAACTTGCGGGTGTTGTGGTTATATCAAATCCCAAGCCGGAAACAGGCAGGTCCAAAAGACTTTCAATCTTTGTTGATACATCTC
>JAANXC010000034.1 GCA_018263495.1 Nitrososphaerota archaeon | reverse complement strand
AGTAGGCAACATTCCTACATCGCTAAAACCACCTCCAGCAGATATTACAGAGGCTGGACCACCAACAGGATTCTGTGCAGTTCCAGTACGTGGTCCTGGTTGCATTCCACCAGCCATCATTCCCGGTGTGCCCATTCCTGGCATTAAACCAGGAGATTGTGTTCCTCCTGGCGCTAAACCTCCTGCCACTTTGTCAATTGATTTTTTTAATTCAAAAATAACTTTGATTGATAAAAATTCTAATGCGGAATATGCGACAACATAATCACCTAGTTTTTGAAAGAACTCCTTATCCGTTAACTTTCCTTTTTTGTACATATTGTTAGCATCAAGAAAAGATTCGTAATAATCCTGAGATTCATCAAATAAATTATTTAATTTATCTGACAAAAGGTTTAGGGTATCAACTTCTCCTAGAGACATGAAATTTAATAATTTGCTACAATTATAATTACTTTAGGTTATAGCAAGAAAATAAATTGAGGCTAAAGATTTTCTATCGCCTTGTCAATCATGTTTTTGTAGGTTTCTTTAGATGCAGCACCTACTTGCTGAGCGACAATTTCTCCCTTGTTAAATATCATCAAGGTAGGTATGCTGAAAATGTTGTATTTTGATGCTAAAGCATTAGCTTCATCAACATTTACTTTTACAAATTTAATCTTGCCGTCGTAATCACCAGATAGTTCCTCTACAACTGGTCCAACCATTCTACATGGTCCACACCACTCAGCCCAGAAATCAACAAAAACAGGTACAGGTGAATTAACAACATCAATCTCCCAAGTTTTTTCATCTGAAACTTTGCTTATTGCCATAATAAAATTAACAAAAAATCATACCTAAATATGTTAGGTGTAAAAATCATAACCTTTCGTTGAATCTTAATTACAAATTAATGAAACATACTTAAATGATATTTTAGGTAAGTGGAGATATGAGTGAAGATTTACGGATTAAAAAGTTAAGAGGTTCAGGCGGATTTGTATTAGCACAAGTAACAGACGAACAACAAAGAAAAGGAAATCTGGGCGGTCCTGATCTCTTTTTAGCACCAATTGGAAGGTTAGATGTTGAAAGTGTGAAAAAATACACGTGCAATACTTGCGATAAAGAATATGAAGGCAGTCCTAAAATTGAATATGAAAATCCTAACGAAGAAGTAGCTGAAAATTTGATTCTTGTAGAGAGGGGACAATACATTTGTACTACATGTGGTTCTCCCATTGCGGAATATAGAGAATTTCAGAAACCAAATGAATTAGCTGAAGTTGGTAATGCAAACCCGATTGAGGCGCAAACAGAGATTGAGACACAACCCGATATTGCTCAAGAAACGTTGAATGAAGTTCAACAGGAATCTGATGATCAATACCACACATTTGATGACTTTAGGGAAACTGTTCCTGAAACAAGTACAGTAGATTCAACGTTTAATGCAATTTCTGGCATGTCAGTCTTTGATGAGAATGCCAAACAAATCGGAATAGCCAAACAGGTAGGTGTAGATTCTAACAATCAGGTGATTTTAGTTATTTCAGATAATGAGGGCAATGATGTGAGTATTAACTGGGATAGAATAAAAAAAGTCGGTGAGATTATTTTACTTGGAGATTCTTCGGCTACAACGAGTGTATCTGCGCAGCAGGGATTGAGATGCCCAAGCTGTAATTTTGATAACAAACCAGATTCAAAATTCTGTGAGAGTTGTGGAACCAAAATTTAGAAGCAAGATTTATCTAATCATCACAAAGGAAAAAACGTGACTTAACTATGAGCTCAATTAGGGGTATAGTAAAAGACATTATCATCGTAGCTACATGTGTTGCAGTAATTTGGATTGGCCTTACGGCTTATTTTGGCGCACAAAATCCATTCTATGTTGTTTCTAGCGGAAGCATGTATCCGGAATTAGCTATGCATGATATTATAGTAATTTCTGGACATGCACCATTTGAAGACGTAAAAATTGGAGATATTATTGTATTTGACAGACCAAAAGATCACGATAAGGTGATTGTCCATAGAGTAGTTGCGTATGTTGATGACGATCCATTAACATTAAGAACAAAAGGTGACAATAACCAAAATTCTATAGTCGGAACAGACTATCCCATAACTGAAGAAGAGTATAAGGGAACAGTAATTCATGTAATACCACAGGTAGGATACATCACAAAAATTTTGCAACCACCGATTAACTACATTATCATTGTCGTAATTATTGGAATAATGATAATTAGACAAATTGCAAAAAACAAGAAGGCATCAACAGAGCAAATAAAAACAGAGTCAGAAATTGATTTTGATGAATTAAAAAGGGCAGAATATACTGAACCAAAAGATTTTGTCACCCAAGAAAAAAAATCTACTGAAAAACTTGGTGAAGAGAAACCTAAACACGACATAGATTCATTGCTAGACGACCTAAAAAGAGATGCTGGAAAGACAAAGATAGATGATAACTAAAGCTACTCCTTAGAATTATCTAATTTGAAAACTCGTTTGAAGTAATCAGCGTTTTCTAGGGTTTCTTCGCCTTGCTCTTGGACTTTGGCTAGATTTTTTGCAAGTTTTTTCTTGTAACCTAATTGCATTTGACGTGCAATCTGAATTCTTTGTGCTTGTGGTGAGCCAGCTCCATGCATTGATTCTGTAAGATAACCTACAGCGTTTCTACCCATGGTCATGTTTTCAATCAAACGTAAAACCCTCATCTTGTTTTCAACGTCAACACCCTTTCTTCCCTTCAAATATTTTTTGAGTAGTGGTCCTGTTTCTGGACTTCTAAATTCAGCTTCAGATGGTAATGTAACCATCAGTCCACCAGCAATGTCTTGTGCAAACCTGCCTATTTGATAAGGGAAGCGTGTAACGTTATGTTTGCACACGTTCGCTAACATCTCGTCGTTTTGCCAAACTCCAGACTTCATTTTTTGAGATTGATATGAGGATGCAATACCAGTACCATAGATTGATTCGTTTAGATGTGTCATCTCAACCAGTTTATCTTTGATGTGAGAAACTTTAGGTACACCGTTATAGTCTGCTATAGAAGCCGCAGCACCAATAAGAACGTCACCTACACCAGTCTTACAGACATAGCTTCGTCTGTGATAACATGTAAACCTCTCAATTAACATAGATGCAAATTCGTACTCACCATCCATGAAGATCAATTCGTTTGGAATGAAAGCTCTGTCAAAGATTACCATTGCTTCTTGACCAGAGAATTGAGAGTTACCTTGATCCATATCACCTGGTTCCATACTTCTTGTATCACACGACTGTCTGCCATAGATGTAAGTTATTCCCGGTGCATCTACTGGAATGGCGCCAACAATTGCATAATCTTTATCGGCTTCAGTTAATCTTATGGCTGGCATTACAATCATCCAATGAGAGTTAATACAGCCAGTCTGGTGAGCCTTTGCACCAGAAATGTAAACACCCTTGTCGTCTCTATCTACGATACGAAGAAACAGGTCAGGATCTTCTTGTTCAGCTGGTCCCTTGCTTCTGTCACCCTTGACATCGGTCATAGCTCCACCAATTACCAGGTTTTCATGTTGAACCATCTTGATAAATTCTAACAACCTTTTATGATATTTTGTTCCATGTTTTTCATCCATCTCAAATGTAGTAGAGTGAAGTGAGTTTAGTGCATCCATACCGACACATCTTTGGAAGCAGGTACCAGTAAGTTGACCTAGCTTTCGTTGCATCTTGTTTTGTAAAACTACATCCTGTGCACTTTCTGCGATATGCAAGAAACGGTTTACTTGTTCTCCTGTAATAGATGATTTGGCAGATGCAAGATCTTCTTCTTCAACAGCAAGATCATAAGTTTTTGCAACCGCATTAATTGAAGGACGAATTATTGGATGGTCAACAGGTTCCTTGACTAGTTCGCCAAACAAGTAAACTTTGAGATTACGACCCTTCAAACTTTCAATATACTCTTCACCAGTTCTGATAGGTCTGACTGTTTTTTGCATATGCTTACTACCATATTCTATTATAAATATTCTAAAAATATTTTGGTCATAGCTTTACCTAATTTAGATACCAATTCTCACATCTAATATTTTACAACCGTTGCCTTTTTCCATAACCAACACAGGATTCATGTCAAGTTCTTTGATTTCTTTGAAATCAGTGACAAGCTGTGATAATCGTTGAATACATTCAGAAAGCTTCTCTATATCAGATGGTTTTTCTCCCCTTACTCCTTCCAACAGCTTCTTTGTCTTGATTGACGAAACCATATCGTTCGCTTCCTGATCAGTCACAGGTGCAAGTCTAAATGTAACATCTTTCAGAATTTCAACGTAAATTCCGCCCATACCAAGCATAAGAACTGGACCAAATCCTGGCTCAAGCTTGGAGCCTATGATCATCTCTTTGCCACCCTTGACCATCTCAACAACCAAAACTCCTTTGATTTCGGCGTTGCTATCATATTTTTTGGCATTTCCAACAATTTCTTTGAAGGCACTGCGAACTTCCTCATCATTTGTCAGGTTAACTTTAACGCCTCCGGCATCTGATTTGTGAACTATTTGGGGTGAAGCAATCTTCATGACAACAGAATATCCAATCTTGTTTGCGGCTTCGACAGCCTCATCCTCCGTCTTTGCAAGAATATTTTTTGGAAGTGGAAATCCATATGTATTCAAAATTTCAAGACCCTCCTCTTCAAGAAGGTTGGTTCTTCCCTCTTGTTTCACTTTATCAAATATTTTCTTGACTTTTTCTCGGTCAGCTTCAAATTTTGTTATGTTTCCTTCTGGGGTTTTTATCCATTCAACAAATCGAAGCATTGCCTTGAGTGTACGAATAGATCCTTCTGCGTATGTATAATATGGAACGTCACCATTTGCAAGAATTTCTCTATTTGTTATCCCTTCGTCTAAACCCATTAAACTTGCAAGCATTGTTTTCTTGTATTTTTTTGACATTTTTACAATTACTTCTGCAAGCTTGTCATAATCTAATGTTGCAGAAGGTGTACACATTGAGATTACAGAACCAACATTCTTGTGCGCAAGAACTTCGTTCAAAACATTTTCAAATCTGTTAAAGTCTGCATCACCCACTATGTCAACTGGGTTTCTGGAACTGCCCCAAGGTGGAATAACCGCATCTATTTTTGGTCTGATCTCTTCAATCTTTGCCATTTTGATTCCAAGTTTAGAACATGAATCAGTTGAAATAATTGCCGGACCTCCAGCATTTGAAACAATTACAAGTTCACCTTCTGTAGGAAGAGGCTGTTTTGAAAATGCCGTTGCGTAATCAAAAAGTTCTTCCATGGTGTCAACTCTAATGGCACCTGACTGTTTGAGTACAGCGTCATAGATTTCATCTGAACCCATCAGAGCACCCGTATGTGACATCGCTGCCTTGGCACCCTCAGGGCTTCTGCCTGACTTTAAGACTAGAACTGGTTTTTTAATTTTGTTGTACTTTGTAATTTGCTTACAGACTTTAAGAAACTCTTGACCATCACCCATGTCTTCTAGATACATCACAATTACCTTTGTTTGTTCATGGTCTGCTAGCATTTTCAATACATCAATCTCTGTCATGTCAGCCTTGTTTCCCATACTAACAACAGCAGAAAATCCAATTCCTTGCGCACTCGCATCTTCTACAAGTGCAGCACAAATTGCACCGCTTTGTGACACTAAAGCAATTTGACCAGACTTGGGAGTTATTTTTAGAAAAGTTGAGTTCATCATAGTTTTTGGTTCCAAATTCATTACACCAAGACAGTTCGGACCAATGACTTTTACACCGTACTTAGTGGCAATATCCTTCAGTTTTTGTTCAAGTTTTTTTCCTTCCTCGTCTACTTCCTTGAATCCCGCGGTGATTACAATAGCACCTTTGATTCCTTTTTTTCCACATTCTTCCAGAACTACAGGTACTATCGTGTTCTTTGTGATCACAACTGCAAGATCAATTGAATCGGGAACATCCAGAACACTCTTGTATGCTTTTTGATCAAAAACCGTTTCTCTTGTTGGGCTAATAGGATAGACTGTTCCTTTGTAACCATTCATAATGTTGGATGTGATTGCTTTACCAACACTTCCCTGTTTGTCAGATGCACCCACTACTGCAATAGATTTTGGAGAAAGAAATACTGATTCAGACATTATGATGAATTCCTCAACTAATTTTCCATAATAAAGTTATTCATGATTATCTAACTGCCTAACATTTTTCCTGCAAGATTTTTACTCCTTGGAACCCACGTAAGTGTAAGATTGGAAAAGTTTGCCATTAGTGACCACGCCTCTCTTGCTAGGGAACGTAGCTCATCGTTGTTAATTGCAAATTCATGATTTAGTTGGTTGACTGTATTCTTTGAATCGCTGAAAATTATAATTTCGTCATTTGAATTTTCAAATTTTTTTAATGCGGAAATTATTGCCATGTATTCCGCTTGATTATTAGTTATATCAGATTTGTTTTCGTAGAATGATTCGCCTGTCTCATTTACAAAAAACCCATAACCAGAGTTAGCTCCTCCAGATCCATCAACATAAATGCTATGTGTCATCTTTATACAATCTAGTTATCTTTACACTCAAGTTTAAAACTATCATGTAAACTACGGTAGAAATCATTTGTGAAATAATTGATGCTAGATATGCATCATACTCAATTTGTAGTAAATAGTATTGTAAACTCCACCTGACGATTGTATAAACAACTTCCCCGATTCCAAGAGAAGTTATTATTTTGATTAAATCTGACTTTAATAATGATTTTTTCAGTTCACCAGTTTCTGCTCTGTATTTTTTTCGGTTATCAATATAGAATAAGATACCAAATGTTGAAAAAAATACCCCATAATCAACTGCCAAAGTTAATGTGGTGTTAAGGTAGTCATATTGATCAGAAAAGTAATCAGCCGCAATAGCTGAAATTGTTATTGAAGCAGCAAATGCCAAAAGAATATTTTTGTTTAGTCTTAGATATTCCTTGTATTTTTGTTTCATGCCTTACTCAGAATTACTTTCTTTTTATGCGTAGAGAAACGATAAATTAGAACTCTGACAAGTCTAAATCATGATGTTAAATTACGCCGAACCAGTTTATAGACCACCATCTGAGGCGAAATCACTAATCTTTCAAGTCACAATTGGTTGTTCATTCAATGAATGTTCATTTTGTGATATGTATAGAAATAAGGAATACAGTGAAAGACCGTGGGATGAAGTCAAAACTGAAATTGACTTGATGGCAAAACAGCTTCCAGAAACAACTAGAATTTTTCTTGCAGATGGAGATGCACTGAATTTATCAACGGATTATATGGTTAGGATTGTCGAATATCTTTACAAAAGTTTCCAAAAGTTGGAAAGGGTATCTTGCTACGCAATGCCGATGAATTTGTTGAAAAAGACTCCAGAAGAATTGAAAAAAATGAATCAGGCAGGTTTGAATATGTTATACCTTGGAATAGAAAGTGGTTCTGATATCATTCTAAAGAAGATTACAAAGGGAGCTACATCTGAAACGATCATAAGAGCATGCAGAAAAGCAATAGAAACAGGATTTACATTATCATGTATTATTATTTTAGGACTTGGAGGAAAAACTTACACCAAGGACCACATCAAAGGCACAGCACGTGTCGTTAACGCTTCATCACCACATTATCTTGGCACGTTAACTTTAATTTTAGAAACAGGCGTTAAGGAAGAATTCCTAACAAAGTTTGGGGAGGAATTTCATCCAATCAATGATGATGAGGCTTTGGCTGAACTACATGATTTGGTTCAGCAAATTGACGTTAAAGAAAAAATGGTATTTAGAGCAAATCATGGTTCTAATGCATATAATATAGCTGGAACCTTTCCTCATGAAAAAGATGCAATGCTTGAAAAAATCTCTTGGCTAAAAGAACATCCTGAAAATGTTAGACCAGAAGGGTTTAGGGCTTTCTAAGAATGGGTCCACAGGGATTTGAACCCTGGATTTTCGCCGTGTAAGGGCGACGTCATAACCGACCTGGACCATGGACCCAGCAAATTTCCTTGTTAAAAACCATTTAAACTTTGAGAAGTTGTTTTTTGATTAGAACTTATAGCAAGTCAGCACAAAAAATAACAAAATTAAACTAACGAATAATAGTGCAAGTTTTTCTTATTAAATAATGAATTCAGTAGTAGTTGCAAAATTTGGTGGAAGTGTAATTGGGGTTGATGGAATATCCATACCAGTAATAATTCAAAGGATTAACTCCCTAAGTAGGGATGCCAAAGTGGTAGCTGTGTTTTCAGCTCCCTTAACTGTTGTTGAAGGAAAACGCAGATCATTAACGGATGTTGCGTTAGAGCTTGGAAAAAGAGCTGAAGATGGAAAGGCATTTGATTTAATTATTTTAAGAAAAACATATGAAAAAATTTTGGAACTAGTAAGTTCAGAATTTCAAGAAAAGTGTAGAAGTGTAATTGATGACTGTTTGGATATGGTTAGGATTGAATTAGAAAAAGCTATGGAAAAGAAGGAATTTGCTAACGAGGTTCGTTCGAAAACTTTAGCATATTCTGGTGAAATTTTGATGTCATGTATGATGGAATACATTCTGCAGAGTCAGGGAATCAAATCAAAAGTTGTAAAGATC
>JAANXC010000033.1 GCA_018263495.1 Nitrososphaerota archaeon | reverse complement strand
TGTACTCAACTATGCTCCATCTAGATTAACTGGATTAGTAATGATCTTAGGCGCATTAATTTTGGGCTATAATTGGAAGGAATCACTATACATTATGAGACGTGACAGCAGAAAACTAGATAGTCCTAATGCAGGATTCCCAATGGCTGCTTTGGCTGGTGCACTTGGAACAAGATTAGAAAAAATGAATTACTATACAATTGGCAATGGCAGTATAGAATTTACAAAATCTCACATTATATCGGCAGTTACATTGATGAAAGTTTCGTCAATTTTGTTCTGCGGCATAATCACTATTCCAATAATCGTAACTCTCTCATTTTTAGGATGGTGGATACATGCTTAAGGAAATCAGTTCAGTTTTTTCATTTCTTACAATAATTCCTTCTAACAACACTAATCTGGAAACTGTAGCAAGATACATGCATGTCTTTCCTATCATTGGAATCGCAATAGGACTGTTAATTGGCTCGATTGGATTTGGTCTTTCATTTTTCCTAGAGCCATTAATTGTTTCATTATTGGTTGTTGTATCTATTGCTATCATCACAGGAATACATCATACTGATGGGTTGGCAGATTTTGCTGACGGTCTTATGACCAGAGGGACAAAAGAGAAAAAACGCAAGGCGATGAAAGATCTTTCAACTGGCTCTGCAGGAATTGTTTCTGTTGTATTATCTATAGTCGGTGTAATCATAGCCTTGTCACTGACAACTGGCTACGAGTTGTTTCAGGCTATTTTACTTAGTGAAATTTTAGCTAAGTTCTCAATGGTATTAATGGCTAGTATTGGAAAATCAGCGGCTGTTGGTTCCAATTCACCATTCATGCAAATCATGAAAGATAAAAGAAGACTGGCGGTTGCTGGTGTTATTACGATTATTCCGCTTGTTGTGATAGGCGGAACTACTGGCTTGATACTTTTTGGTGCATCAATTGGTGTGACATTATTTTTGATTGGTCTATCCACCAGAAGTTTTGGTGGAATCACTGGTGATGTTCTTGGTGCTGCAAATGAATTTACTAGATTATCATCCCTGCTAATCTTTGTATCACTATGATTGGGCTTGTAATGGCGGGAGGCAAAGGATCTAGGATGGAATTTCCTGCTCCTGAAAAATTATTACTTGAATATGAAAAACCAATAATTTTCCATGTAATCGATTCATTAAATGACTCGCATTGTTTTTCTAAAGTTTTTGCTGCCACAAGCCTAAATTCACCTGATACAAAGCGTGTATTGGAGGAAAGAGGAATAGAAACATTAGACACAGAAGGGAATGGATATGTTAACGACCTAAATTTTCTATTACAAAAGATGGATGGATTTGTATTTGTTGTTTCTGGCGATTTGCCGTTACTGGATGAAGAAATCATTCAAAAGTTAGCAGAATTTAATTCAGAAAGTGTTTGGACTAGTTTTCTTGTATCCAAGGAATTTCTGAATTCCTTAGGTTTGGAATCTAATCTATTGGTGAAATATGATAGTGCTGAATGTGTATACACAGGAATTTCTATCATTAATGCTGACAAAATTAAAAATTTGAATTTGGTTAACGAAGACTACGTTATTTTAAATGATAAGAGAATAGCTTTTAATTTGAACACAAACGAAGATTTCGAATTACTCAACAGTTCCTGAAATTTTTCCTATTATTCGTGCCTTCGAACCAGTAGGCTCAGATATTACATTACCACAAGACTTGCACGTAACAGATGTTGACGCATGCGAATAAACAATATTTTCTTTCTCACATTCCTTACAATTAATTTTGAGGAATTTGCTATTTGGCTCTGGAATGAGTATGTGTTCTTTTTTCATTTTGCAACCAACTCAAATTTTCTGATTCTAATACCATGCTTCATCGTCTTCTTCTTGCATTCTGGGCATGTAAAGATCTGTGTAACTTTCTTTGTTGTTTTTGCGGGCTTTGCAAGCTTGGGGAATTTTTGTCCTCCATACCCTTTTTTCCGTAATGCATGTCTTCTTTCTCCAGCAGCAGTGCCTCTGCGTTTGCCTGCCTTGTAAATAGAAATCTTTTGTACAACATGTTTCTTACATTTAGGACAGAAACGATTGATCTCTTTGGGTATATTCACAATTAGAATCCGAGCCTGACGGTAATTTAAACATGGTCTCTAATCTATAATAATACGAGTGTATATCATAGAACATTGTTCCTTGGGTTGTCTAGAAGCATCCAGACTTTAAATGAAGTTGCTATTGGTGACAAACCCGCTGATCTTATTTTAGAGAACTGCTCGTTGGTGAATGTTTATTCGCGTGAGATTATGCCGGAAACTCAGATAGCTGTATCTCACGATAGGATTGCTTACGTTGGTCCAGATGCANCCCACACAAAAGGGAAAAAGACCGTCATAATGAATTTAAAAAAAAAGTATGTAACTCCAGGATTTACTGATCCTCACATCCATGTAGACCAGTTTGTTTCGCCCGCCGAATTTACAAAAAAATCTCTTCTGTGCGGAGTAACATCGCTTTTTTCTGATCCTATTGATATCGTGAGTACTTGTGGCTATAGAGGATTCAAAGAATTTGTTAGGATGACATCTGAACTTCCTACACGTTTTTTTCATGTGGTGCCCGGCGGGGTTCCAGTTGACAGGAAGTTCAGCCATGGAAGAGAGATCAGCCTAGCAGAAGCAAAACAAGCGCTCAAAATTCCGGGCGTTCTTGGTCTAGGTGAGGTATTTTCATGGACAAAAGTGACAAAACGTGATCCTAAGACAATGAAAATGTTATCAACCATGCTTGAAAATGATTGTGTTATTAACGGTCATACCGCTGGTGCATCTGGCAAAAAACTAAATGCTTACGTGTCATCCGGGATTTTGTCCTGCCATGAACCAATAAACTTTGATCAAGTTTTGGAGCGATTAAGGTTAGGGATGTGGATAATGATAAGGGAGGGTTCCATTCGTAGAGATTTAAAAGAAATTGTCAAGTTAGTACTCTCAAACAAAACCTATACTGACAGATTGATGTTTTGTTCTGATGGTCTTGACCCATCTGACATCGCAAGATTTGGCCACATTGATCATTGTATAAGAGAGTCAGTAAAACTGGGTCTTAATCAGACAGATGCAATTTCTATGGCATCAAAAAACTGTTTTGATTATTATAACATGGGAAAGGATTTGGGTGGAATTGCTCCAGGAAAACTTGCGGACATTTTAGTTTTCGACGATCTAGCCAAAATGAAACCTAGGAAAATTTTTGTTGGCGGAAACTTAGTTGTGTCAAATGGCACCATTGTGTCTCAAATAAAAAAATATACGGTACCTAAATGGATGACAAAAACCGTCAAGTTACATAAATTCTCAGAAGATGATTTTACAGTAAAATCTCGGGCTAACTCAGTTAATGTTAACGTGATAAATATGAAGACAGAGATTATAACAGAAAAGATAAACGAAAACCTGTCAGTAAAGGATGGAAATGTTGTAGCATCTACTGATAAGGATATCTGGAAGGTAGCAGCATTTGATCGAACATTTGGAACACGGAAACATGCAGTTGGATTCTTGAAGAACTTTGCAGCCAAAATAGGTGCATTTGCCTCAACATGGAACTTCCATGAAAATAATATGCTGGTAATTGGTTCTAATGAAAAAGATATGGCAAAGGCAGCAAACAGCCTTGTCAATACACAGGGCGGCATAGTGGTAGTTAGTGAGGGAAAAATCCTGGCGTCTATACCTCTTCAAATGGCTGGTATTGTATCTACAAATAGCTTTGAAACAGTTTCAGAAAACTTTGAAAACTTAAACGCAGTATTAGCGGATACTGGCTGCAAATTCAAAAAACCACATCTCATTCCACTCTTTTTAC
>JAANXC010000032.1 GCA_018263495.1 Nitrososphaerota archaeon | reverse complement strand
GCTTTCACGGAACCTTTGATAACTGCTGGTCCAAAGTCATTCTCCAGTTTGCTTATCTCATATGAAGAATCGGGAAAGTTTTTCTCAATTGCAGATTTTAGCGATGAAAGTCTTTTTGAATAATCGTTATCCAGATTTTTTCCTCTTTTTTCTGCTAGCTGATCACTGCTAAGACCTATGATAACTTTTGATGATATTGAGAATGACTTACCCAGTAATGCCATGTGTCCGCTATGAATGACATCAAATGTTCCCCCCATAGCAACTAGATCAAATGATTCCATCAAAAAACTATGTTTGAAGCTAGATTATAGTTTTTATATAAAAAACAACTAGAACAAAAACTGAAATTAAAAGATGTGGATTTTGTTTACTTGCCAGATCTTCTAGCAGTAATTGCTAACCAATATACTAATCCTGGTGCTAATCCAACAATCAGTGGAATATACACAGGCCACATGTCAGCTACTCCCATATTTACTAACGCTCTATATTTCATATTTAAGTTGATCTAAAATCTTCAAAGTTGTGAGTGATCCGTTATCTGTTTATTTTTAAAGGTGGACTGAAGGGGATTTGAACCCCTGACCCCTCGCGTGCAAGGCGAGTATTCTACCAGTCTGAACTATCAGCCCTCCTCTTGAATCATTGCCGTATAGATTTTAATTGTTGTCTTTAATTGGCAAGGATTTTATTTGATTTGATAGAATTTTTTTTAATGGTACTATTAGAATCGAAAATCACACTAAAAACTGGAGATAATGCGCCAGATTTTTCGCTTAAGGGACTTGATGATGAAATGCATTCTCTTGACAGCTATGCAGGAAATAAGGGATTGTTGATAATTTTCATGTGTAATCACTGTCCATATGTTAAGGCAAAAATTGATGCTATAAAACAGATTCATGAAAAATTCAATGAAAGTATTGCATTGGTAGGCATCAATAGTAACGATTCTACCGAATATCCAGATGATAGTTTTGAAAATATGAAAAAAATTGCCAATGAAAAAGGTATAAAATTTGATTATCTTGTAGACGAGAAACAGGATGTAGCAAAAAAGTATGGTGCGATTTGTACTCCTGATCCATTCCTTTTTGATGAAAATAGAAAGCTAATTTTTCATGGCAGGATTGATAATGCCATGAATCCGGATGATACTGCGACTGAAAATACAATGCAGGAGAATATCCAAAAATATCTTGCGGGAGAAAAAATAGAGAAAGATTTTGACCCATCCATTGGATGTTCAATCAAATGGAAGTGACAGCAAACTTAAAACACGTAATCTAAGAAAATTTTTCAGGGCTCGTAGCTCAGCTTGGCTGGAGCGTTCGACTGATAATCGAAAGGTCATGAGTTCGAATCTCATCGGGCCCATATTTCTTTAAATCATGAAATAGAGCTTTCAAAGGTTGTTTGTGACCATTGTAATACAGCCTGAATGTCTTCCTCTATCAAATCAGCCTTAATTTCAGTACTCTTCTTCATGTCACCACAAACTGCAAGATATAGATTCTTTCTGGATTTTAATTTGATAGAATTAACAGATTCTGCAAAGAATTTCATGCTTTCAGCCGTTGATGAAAATATTACTATTATCATTATGCCCATTCCTGACTTCCAAACTTTAGTTAGAAACTTCTGTAAATCAAGATCAAATAAAACATCAATAGATGAGGACATGTCACCTAGGGAATAAACCTGCCAACCATCTGCATGAAAAGAAGCGGATGCGGCCTCTGAAAAGAGAGTGCTTTGATAGTCGGCTGATATCATAATTACATTCTTTTTCATGTCAACCTCAAAATTTCCAAGATTGATTATTTGTATCGAGTTTGAAATGATTTTTTCAAGAAAATTGAGTTCGGATTTACCAATTTTACCTTGATCAAAAATACCATATACTGACTGTATTGCAGGAACAATAATCTCCGTTATGAGCTTCACTGGTTGTGTTGTAGAATGAAAAGAGTTTCTAATCAGATTATATGCCAGTTTTTCCTTTCGTGCGGTCAGATATTCAAGGTATTTGGTTTTAACTTTGAAAAAATCTTCTGGAAAATGAAATTTCTCTGTACCATCTTCTATAAACCAGAGATTAACATTACCAATGTTTTTTTGTTTAACGAAACCTTCAGCGGCAAACACATTAAGATATTTTGTTGTCGTAATACGATTAATGTTCAAACGTTCAGAAATCTCAAGCCCGGAAAGTCCTGTCTTAGAACTACTCAGTAAATCTACTAGTTTCTCTTTTATTTCCTCAGTTTGATATCCTCTTGTCATGATGATAAACTGCATTTATCTGGTATAAGGCTGATTCTCACTGGTAAAAAAAATACTAACAAAAAACATTATATACTTGAGTACTTTAATTTACGGTAAGGTACATAGTATGCCAAAACCAGGATTCAAATCAATAACAATATCAGAAGCAGTTTACGATAAATTTAACCAGACATATCAAAAGAACAAAGATGAGTTGACAATGAAGGGTGTCAACAGTTTTGCTGGATATGTCACATATCTGCTAGAAGATGTGATGAAAAAAGACAAAACCTTTGCTCGTTATGCACCAAAATTGGAAAGGGTTTCAGTTGACGCAGATAGGATTATTCTCAAAGATAATATTAAAAATAGAATTGCTGAAGTGGCAATTCAAAATGGTGAACTTTACTGTTTACTATGTGAAGAAAAGGACTGCGTACATATTGGTTATGTTTTCGGACTTCCCGATGTTTACGAAGTCCTGAATGCTAAAGGAATTAAACAAACAAAATAAGTGCAGGAGGTGAGATTCGAACTCACGAACTCCTGAGAGACGGGATCACCCATTTTTATGATCTTAAGTCCCGCGTGTCCAAAAGCATACATGCTTTCTTTGGCCAGGCTTGACTACTCCTGCACTAGCCTAGCTAGCTGTCAGCGAAATTTAACAGTTTATGGTTCTGGAAAATTTTACCAAGAATTATAAGGATTTTTACTGACGGATCGACATGCTCCGATAGCTCAGCCTGGTAGAGCGTTACATTGGTAATGTAAAGGTCGTGGGTTCAGATCCCGCTCGGAGCTTTAGTAATTCTTAACCAAAATCTCAGAATGGCCAGTTCTCTTTTTAGAGTTAGAGTTTATCGCTCTATTTACTCTGATTTCTTTGATTTTCCATTTTGATGAAGAAAATGAATTTTCAACAATTTTTGACTTTGAATTTGAAAGCAAGACTTTGCATCCCATAGAATCTAGTTTTTCAGCAAGATTTGCTAATCTTTCAAGATCATCATCAGTAAATGACCTGTTTGTATAACTTGTGAAATTGGCTGTATTACTAACTGGCTGATAAGGAGGATCAAAATACACAAAATCACCCTTTTTGATGTCATGCAAACTCTGTTCAAAATCTCTGCAGAAAAATTCTAAATTTGAAGACTGTAAGGTTCGGCTAACTGTTAGTAGGTTCTCTCTATTGACAATGTTTGGATTTGTATATCTACCCAATGGAACATTAAATTTTCCCTTACTGTTTACACGGTAAAGTCCATTAAAACATGTCTTATTTAGAAAAATCAATCTTGACACTTTTTCAATCTGAGATGTTGGTTCTGACTCTCTGACATGGTAGTAATATTTACTTTGATTTTTTTCATATTTTTTAGAATGATTTTCCAGAGATTCTATTACTTCAGTGACTTTGTCTCTTATTGCCAAGTATGCCAAAATCAAATCAGAATTTAGATCAGATACATGGCATTTCATGTCTGGATGTTTTGCCAATAAATTAAACATAACAGCTCCACCACCAAGAAATGGTTCAAAATAAGTATCAAATTTTTTTGGATAGTTCTTTTCTAATTCAGTAATGAGCTGTCTTTTACCTCCTGCCCATTTTACAAATGGTCTTGGTTCCTGTACATAATTTTGAAGTTGTTGTGCCAGACGTCATACTTGTGTAAAATTGTTTTCTGGGGCAAAGGCAAGAAAACATCACAAAGAGTTGAGAATTATTTGATCCAGAGGAAATAGGTTAAATACAAATTTTGTAACGCGTAAAAATACTATCAAAAAATTGGTGATTTTACCACTAGGAGACGTACAAAGCCACATACAACATAATTGCTGTTGTACCTGCAAGAGCAGCTGCTATCTGACCATTGCTTTTCTTAGTTGTTCCTTCCTCAGCGACTTTGACACAAAAGATATAACCAATTGCTTCAACGACTGTCAAAACAATCATTGCATAGTGACCACTTGCTGATGCATATGCCCATGGATAATACAGGTAACCAACCATTGTTCCAAACATTGTTGCAAAGAATGCACCCAAGTAGGAAAGTGTTATGAGTCCTGTATAATTCTCAATACGCTTACCAATCATGCTTTCGACGTCAGAACGGCTGGCACCGCCACCGCCTCCGCCAAATCCTTTCGGTAGAGTCATATGCAAAATCTAATTACGGAATGCTATTAAACTTTTCTTAATATTCCCGACATGATATAGATCCGACTTTAGAAAAATTCAAGTTTGTACTTCAAAAAACTGTTTTTTACATTTCTAGGTTTTTGTGTATCTCGATCCACGAAATTTCATAAAATTTTATATACTCACAGTCATGCTAGATCTTTAATGGTCTGGCTTAGACGATGTACTCACTATTTATTCATAGTTGTAGTTGCAGTCAACTCAACTTTGTTAACAATTAACTCAGGAGATTATATCTTCTACACTGATTGGGCTTGGACATCATTTGTCGTATTCTCAATTGCCAACACTTTGATGACTATTGTTGGTGCTGTGTATTATCTTACATTTACGGGCGTACCTGGTACTGCAACGTATTATGGTCTGATTATGCAAGTCTATACTTGGGTTGCAAAAGTTGCATGGTTTGCACTTGGCTATCCAGTAGATTTCATAGTTCATCCAATGTGGATTCCATCGTGTATGCTGTTGGACTTGGCATATTGGGCGACAAAGAAAAATAAACACTCGCTGATATTCTTTGGTGGAGTTTTAGTTGGAATGTCAATGCCACTGTTCAACATGGTACAGTTGATGTTGATAGCGGATCCACTAGAAACTGCATTCAAGTATCCAAGACCAACATTACCTCCATACATGACGCCGATAGAACCGCAGGTAGGTAAGTTCTACAATAGCCCAGTAGCTTTGGGAGCGGGAGCTGGATCGGTACTAGCATGTACATTTGCAGCATTAGGTTGTAAGCTTAACACATGGACGTATAGATGGATGGCCGCATGGTCAAAGTGGGACTGATAAACATGATAGATAAAAAATTTCTAGCAGTTGCAGTTGGAGCCGTTTTCGTACTTGGTATGTATGGTCCAAATGTTGCTGAGATTATTCAATCAGCCGAGGCTCATGGTGTTCAGGCACAACTGCAGAGTCGTTTTATTCAAATTACAAATGAAGCAATTTCACGACAGTCACTAACTACAGGTGAAACTCTTGTTCTTTCTGGAGCACTAGTAAGCCTTGTTGAAAGAGAGCAAAGAGGATGGATTTCCTTATTTTCAGAATCAACAAACTCTGGTAACAGATGGGAGATTATGGCTAGAGACCCACCAGGAGTTGTCTTTGAGATTCCTGGTAACTCTGTAACACCTTATGCAATTACTGCAAAGGCACTTGAACCAGGTGTTTACCATGTTCACACACAACTTAATGTTGCAAACGTAGGACCAGGTCTAGGACCCGGAACAACAGTAGTAGTAGATGGAGAGGCGATCTTGAAACCAATTCCATGGGGAATGCTTGCATATCAGAGCATTATCATTGCAGCTGCTTATGTCATAACATTCGCTACAAGACCCTGGCAAGTAATCTAACCAACAAACCTTCTTCTTCATTTTAATATTTTTTAATAGACTATTCTATCTAATTTTATGAAATATGTTTTCCAAATTCAATATCTTGACATCCGTGAAAGTTACTTTAAAGGAAAAGTAAGATTTGAAAAAGATGAATTTACCATAAACATACAGGATGAAAGGAGAGGCAAAGTGTTACGGCTTCCTTTTCCGTTGAATACGAAAAAGAGGGTTCTTGTTAGATGTTCTGGTCCAGGTGTGTCCGTTGAGGACTTTGTTGAATATAGAGGAGAGTCAGAATGGGTAGAAATTGATTCTACCCCAATTACATTTTACATTGCTGATCATCAGGATCAGTTTGACACACTTGAGATAATAGAATTATAGAAACGACTTTATGCAAATCATGTATTTTTGATTTATGCGTTATCCGGGAATGGGAGATCCGAATAAAAGAAGAAAAACCATCAGATTTCTCATAATTTTACTTATCATTGGGGTTGTCGTTGGTGTGAGTAGTAGTATTATCCAAGGCTGGCTTGGCCAGAGCGATCCACTCAAAGTTTGCATTGAGGACTTACATACACCATACAAAATGTCGGTAACTTTTGAGTTGTATGTGGATGGAAACAAGGCAGACATACCTGCCAATATAGGATTTGGTGATAGTCTAGGTGACGACTTGTTGGCTTCAGATTGTCAGCGAACTATGTATACACTTACGGATGATGGAACCATTTATGCAGAATGGGAAGAAGAATACCCATTTGAAATTGGTCATTTTCTATGGATTTGGGAATTCCCAATTAAAGACATGGATGACTCAAAAACACGTGTGATGATAGACGGGAAAGAAACTGATGAAGGTATACATGTTCTTCTAAAACATGGTTCAGTTTACAGGGCTGAATTTTATTCAGAAGGATTTGACGAATCACAAGAATCTGACTTTTTGCCGCCTGACTTGTAGATTTATCGATTTTTGTAAAGTTTCCTTAGTCTTTCAGAATTTTCAGATCTGTCCTTAGCTGTATATGCAAATCTCTTTCCAATACAATCTTTGGCATGTTCTTTTACATTCTGATGGCAGAAAGGACAAATTATGTCAGGAGTGAAATGACTTCCCTCATATTCAGTGTCTTGCTCAGGTTCAGGTTCTGTCATAAAAATAGAAAGACATGCAAATAAAAAAACATGTTAGTCTAGAATATAAAAAATAATGAAAATTGGTATTTTTACCAGTATTTTCCGTTGTCTGGAATAAGACCAATGCCTTCGTTTTCAAAGTGCCCATCCAACTCATCAATCCATCTCTCACGGTTATCCTTGTATGACCATCCGTGAACTCTAACCCAATATCCAATAATTCCAAGCAGGAATATTGAGAACATCATTGTACCAAAGATGTACAACATAACGTCATAAAATAGTGGATCGTAGTTTGGTCCTATTTGCCCAGTTACACTAGATAGAATGCTAAGTAGTGTCCCAAAGATAGGAATCATCAATAATTTGACTGATTGGAATGCATATATACATTTCTGTAATTATCAGCAATCAACGAAAGTACTAAGATCAAAAATAAGATAAATAGAATTAGAAAAATTTCATAAGATAAGGAAAGGATATTTGATTAACCGCGTCCGTATGCAGCGTATCTACCGGATTTCCCTCTTACAAAGAAGGCAGTAGCGATTCCACCAAATATTGCTCCTGCAATTAGAGAAGCGCCAAGTACACCATCAGCATCAAGATAAGGAGTTCCTGAACCTGTTGCTGGGTTTGCATCAGCCGTTTCAACTTTTCTAGTTGCTAACTCTAAATGTTCTTCAAGTGTGATTCCACCCTCAGTGCCTAAACCACTATAGGCTAATACTGGAAGTACGAGAGTAGACATCGCCATACATAATGCCAATGTACTCAAAGCATAGATTGATCTTTTCATTTTAACCTGATGAAATCTCATACCCGTTATTATTTAACTTTTTTCTCAGTTTCAATGCTGGGAATTCAGTCGATCAGAGTGTACAAGAAACGTTTATGTTACTTTTTAAGAATTTGGATTCGTGGGCAGACTACATTCACATAATTATGGTAAATCACACTCTACCAGACCGTTAAATCCTAAGGCGCCATCTTGGATAACGCAAGATCCAAAGGAGATTGAAGAATTGATCATAAAGTATGCAAAAGATGATCTCTCAGCTAGTCAAATTGGTGTAAAACTAAGAGATCAACATTCCATTCCACTTGTAAAGCCTATCATAAAAAAGACAATTACAAGAGTTTTAGAAGAAAATGATCTAAACCCAGAACTTCCTGAAGATCTGAATAATATAGTTATGAAGGCAATAGGACTACAAAAACATCTCAAGATAAATAAAAATGATAACAGAAATGTACGTTCACTCGAATTAATCGAGGCTAAAGTTCACCGTTTATCAGTATACTACAAAAAAATTGGTCGAATTCCCCAAAATTGGAAATACAAAGCTCTAGTGGCTCAACTAGAATAGTAGTGGAATCAAAATAACTAAAGACAAATTGTATGAATTTATTCATTATTAGAGGAAAATGTCGCTAAAATGNAATGTCCAAGTAACTCTCAATAATATTTCAAAAAAAAAGGCTGTTGCAATTAAAAATGCATTAGAACCGGATAATGTTAATTTCCCAAAAGGTTTATCATTTGAAATCAAGAATATTGATAACAAACTTGTTTTTAATTTTCAAAGTATAGGAGATACAAAAAAGTTGGTAGCTATGGTGGATGAAGTGTTAGAACATGTAAAACTGGTATCGGAGATAATTGAATAATGCTTGACATGAAAATGATTCGTGAGAATCCAGAAAATATTCGAAAAATGCTCAAAGATAGAGATGTACAATTTGACCTCGACTTACTGCTAGATCTTGATAAAAAACGAAGAGAGATGATAATTAATACTGACGAACTAAGAAAGAAGAAAAATGAAATGTCCATCAAAATTTCAGAGGCAAAAAAAACCGGTAGTGAAGTTACTCCAATAATCCAGGAAATGCAATTGGTTTCTCAAGAGCTTGACAAGCTGGAAGAAGTTCAGCATGAGACTGAATTAGAGTACTCAAAACTTGCCCTAACAATACCTAATGTGCTTCATGAATCAGTCCCTTGTGGAGATGATTCTGCAAACAAAGAAATTCGAAAATGGGGTACGATCCCTCAATTTGACTTTGAAGTAAAAGATCACATAGACATTTCTGAAAATCTAAATTTGCTAGAGCTTGAAAGAGCAGCTAAGACAGCCGGAGCAAGATTTTACTATCTAAAGGATGACTTGGTAAAGCTAAATCAGTCATTAATTCAGTTTGGTTTGGATTTTTTATCGGAAAAAGGATACACTTTGTCCCAACCACCATACATGATTAATAGAAAGGCAATGGAGGGTGCTGTAATATTAGATGACTTTGAAGATGTTATCTACAAGATTGAAGATCAAGATCTCTATCTAATTGGCACATCTGAGCATGCCATGGTCTCAATGTATGCTGATGAAATATTAGATGGAAATTCACTACCTAGTAGATACGCAGCTATTAGCCCATGTTTTAGAAAAGAGGCGGGTGCACATGGAAAAGATCAGAAAGGAATTTTCAGAGTTCATCAATTTGAAAAGATAGAACAGTTTGTTTTCTCAAAACCTGAAGATTCTTGGAAAGAGCATGAAAATATGATTGGCGTTACAGAAGAATTTTTTCAAAAGCTAGAGATTCCACATAGGGTAGTTCTTTTATCAAGTGGTGATATGGGTAAGATTTCCGCGAAAACATATGATTTAGAGGTATGGATGGCAGGCCAAAATGCTTACAGAGAAGTGGTTTCGTGCTCAAACTGCCTAGATTATCAATCTAGAAGACTAAAAATTAGATTTAGGGATAAAACAAATGAAGAGACACAGTATGCTCATACCTTAAACAGTACCCTTGTTGCTACTGAACGAACCATGGTTGCAATAATTGAAAATTTTCAAACTAAAGATGGGCATGTAAACATTCCAAATGTTTTACAAAAATATATGGGCAAAAAAATAATCTGACTCCGATACAACTTATATTTTGGAATCAGAGGGCGATAGTAATTGGTTAGAAAAACACGAAAAATCAAGGACAAATGGAAAGAAAAAAAATGGATAACGGTTTTAGCACCAGATTCATTTAACAATGTACCTGTAGCGTATATTCCGATAACAGATGACAAGAATGCTGTAGGAAGGGTGGTAGAAGTTACATTATTTGATATTTTGAAGGGTGATCCATCACAACACCAATACAAACTATTTTTTCAAATTAGCAAAGTATCTGGTGAAAAGGCTACTACGATTTTTAAGAGATATGAATATTCGAAAGAATTTCTACGAAGTTTGATTAGACGTGGTTCTTCTAGGATTAATTTTATCATAGATGCAAAGACCAAGGATGGGCATATATTCAGAATTAAAATATTAACTCTTAGTCATAGAGAACTTAACACTTCTAGAAAACATGCGTTAAGATTAGAAGCAAAAAAACAAATAGAAAAAATAGTTCCACGAATGACAATTGATGAGTTCGCCCAGGCTGCGTGTTATGGAAAGATTAACTCTGATATTATGGCTGCCACAAAAAAGATTATTCGTGTTAGGCATGTTGGTTTGGAAAAAGTCAAATTGCTTAGGACATCAGAAGAAGAAGTTGCTCTTCTCCAAGCTTAGATTAAGATATCAAATTTCTATTTAACAACATGACAAAAAACATTGTGGCCAAAATAGATTTGATATTACATGCTACTGAAGATTTTCAAAAAATAGCAGAACCTCTAAATGATTTATTTGCTATAGAAAAGGAGGACGTTACAAAACAAGAGCTTTCTGGGCATTTTGGAAATCCCATTTTGATGTTACATGTGGAGGTTAAAAAGAAAAGAGCGGACCAGTTTATCAAAAAGCTTGTTTCACTTATTCCTAGAGAGACAATGAATGAACTGTTAACAAATATTGAAGAGCGAATTTTTGAATCATCTATGTATATACGATTTTCAAAGCAAAGCATTGTAAAAAAAATTCTGACACTTGAAGAGAAGGATCCTATTAGAATTACAATTTACACACCAACATATGTAAAAAAGGAGATACCAGACACTTACATAAAATTACTAAACAAAAATAATGATTAAACTAGAAGATGCTTTTAGTATTATTTTAAATAAAGTTACAAGAGTTTAAAATCATGAATACTGATTATGACGTAATTGTAGCGGGTGGAGGTCTGACTGGGACAGTTGCAGCTCAAGCGATCTCATATTATTCTAATCAAAATTTATCCATTCTTTCAATTGACAGAAATCCAGAGACGCTTCCTGGGCGAAAATCAAATCCCGGTTGGACATGTGGTGATGCTTGTTCAAAGGAAGCAGTTGATTTCATGACAGAGAGGATAAAAGTTCCCTGGACATCTCCAGAAATTGAGCATGATGTAAAAGGAGTTATGGCATTCTCGCCTGATAAAGAGACCGCAATTCCATTTGATGGAGATGGCTATATGCTAAACCGTCAAAAACTACCGGAAATTCAAAACGCAAGGACAAAAAAGATGGGAGTTAACTTTGATTTTGAAATTAATCTCACAGGTTTAATCTATGATGGACGGCAAGTGGTGGGAGTTCAAGGCATCAATAATAAAACAAAACAGCCATACAAAAAAACAGCAAAGGTTGTAGTGGACGCAACAGGAGTTACGTCAATGCTTAGAAACCAACTTGAAAACTCCACAAAAATTGAGAAAAAAATAGACAGGCGTGATCTAGAATCAACGGGTAGACACATTATGTATTTTGACAATGGTGAAAAAGATCTAACAGAATTTGATCCAGACTATTGTATTATTCACCTAGACCAAGATATTGCACCTGGAGGATATGGATGGGTCTTTCCAAAAGCTGACAACAAAGTGAACATAGGACTAGGTGTTGAAAAATCAATTTTAGACCAGAGAAACAAAAGACTTGGGAAAAAAGATAACGTTGCATCGTTGATGGAGGAATACCTTCAAAGAAACAAGGCAATTAAGAATGCAAAACTGTCGCAAGATCCAGAAGATATTCACAACAACACTGGAGTGTTCCAAGTTTCTGTAAGAAGACAAAATGACTGTATGGTTTCTGGAGGTTACATACTAGTTGGAGATTCTGCATGGATGCCAAAACCAATTGATGCAGGAGGAATTGGTCCAGCCTTAATTGCAGGTACCATTCTTGGTAAAAATGTTGTAGATGCAATTGAAGCAAATGACGTCACAGAAAAAGGATTGTGGCAGTATAATCTTGACTTTATTGAAGAATATGGTTACAAGACTGCTGGACTAGAGCTTTTCAGAAGACTGGTACAGACGTTAACTAATGAACAGATTAGCTATGGTATGAAACACTTTTTGGGAAATGTTGACGTTGAAGCTATTAGCAAAGGCGAACATCCAGATTTTTCAGGTCTTAGCAAACTGGGAATGATCATACGTGGTGCTATGAACAAGACAGTTGCTAACGGACTAAAATACACATCAGAACAAAACCAGTGGTTGGTTAAACATTATAGAAATTATCCCAAGGATCCTAATGGATTTGAAGAATGGAACAAGTCACTTCTCAAAACTCTTGATGAATCGTTTGTAAAAATAGCCTCGTTTTCCAAGAATTAGTCTTAAATAAAGTACCAACGCCAATGATGTTACTTTGTCAGATCAAAGTGAACAATCCGTAGAGGGAAACGAACAATCAACTTACCTTGATTGGAATAACTCAATTGATGTTATAGACAAGGCATTTGAAAAAGGATTGTTCGTTATGATCATAGGACCAAAAGGAACAGGTAAGACTTCATTGGTAAGAGAATATGCAATCCAAAAATCAAAAGAATTAGAATCAATCAATTTTAGTCTAAGAACAAGGGAAAGTCACCTAGTAGGGACCAAGACTTTGATCGATGGAAACATTGGTTTTGATGAAGGAATTTTAGTAAAATCAATGAAAGAAGGGAATATTTTATATCTTGATGAAATTAACGCTGCAGAAGCTGACGTTTTGTTAAGATTAGATGAAGCACTTGATGATCGTAGACAGATCATTCTCAAAGAATCTGATGGCCAAGTTATTAAAGCAAAAGACTCATGGTTTGTAGTTGCAACGATTAATCCTCTTACGCACGTTGGAACTAAAGAACTTCCACCACAGCTTCTAAGCAGATTCCCCGTTAGAATTAGGTTAGATTATCCTCCTGAAGATGTTGAATACCAGATAATCAAAAAACATGTAAGAAATCCAACCGAATCTGATGTTTTGCTTGGAATCAAACTTGCAAATACATTACGTCAAGCATCTGCTGTTGAAGAACTGTATTATTCTCCATCTATTAGAGAAACCATTGCATTTGCAAAATTATTGGAGGGCGGAGTTTCAGCAAAACATGCTGCAAAGATTGTTTTTGGAAATGTTTACTTCCAATGGGGAAACGTAGAATTTCAAAAAGTAAATGATATTATCACCTCAATGTTTGGTAGCTAATGCAATCCCTTCAATTACAAAATGACACTTTAATTGATATCGCCACTTTTCTTGCAAGACGTTGGTCCGGAAAAGAAAATGTAACTGTTGGATTCTCAAAAATAAGACAAAATGAAACTAGATTAAAAGAAAAAAAAGTCCTGCTGATGCCAAATGAGCATTATTATGGAAGCGATTTTCAGAAATACAGACAGTTTAGGGTATCAATTTGGTATGAAGCTATGCGGTTGAAACATTGCGAAAAAATCCTTAGCAATGATCATGCATATGGTTTTATTTTAAATGCAATAGAGACACGAAGGATTGAACTTGTAGGAATAAAAGTTTGGAAAGGAATGGTTGAGGAATTAATATTCAATTATACAAACATGTGGCTATCCAGAGCTAATCTAGGCTCAATTTTTGGGAAGGCTAGAACAGTAGAAGCATTCTATCAATATTTCTTATTTGGGGATATTAAGGGCGAAATACAGCCTAGTCAATTTAACAAGGTTGCAAAAGCGGTAGAACTTGCAAAGCATATTCTAGGCGAATCAATGGAAAAAGATCACGGTACATCCTGGATTGAATCAAAGATACCAGAAATTTTAAAGATTTTGGATTTGGATGCATTGATTTCTATTCCACTTTCAGTTCCACTAAAAGGTCCTGGATTAGCAATAACTCCTAATGATTTGGCTAAAGCAATGAAACAAGTTACAAAATCAAGAAAAGACGATTTTAGCAAATTTGATTCAAAAAATGTTTTAGAAGGAAAAACTGTTCTTGATGAATTCAAAATAATAAAAACGGAAAATAGGAAAAACGAGAAAAAAGGTTTGAATACAAAATCTATTGGTATCCAAATACCAGATCAATCTAATGTTGATGAGACTAAAATTTATGACCAAGACTTGATCAATAATTTGAAATCCAAGTTTAAAGAATGGAAAACTGGATGGAAGGAATATCATTTTTTTACAGGAGATGAATTTGACAATGACGCTTATCTTGAGGGATATGACCGACCATTTGTTAGAGATTTAAAGAAATCGATTAGAACGCGCATTGTAATTCTACTTGATCACTCATCGAGTATTGCTGATCAACAAACAGATTACAAAAAAGCTACTCTAGCATTATGTGAAGTCTTAGCCTTTCTGAAGATTAAATTTTCAGTATATGCATTCAATACCACTGAAAGACAAGTGATGTGCTGGCTTGTCAAACCAGATGGTCTTAAATGGAATAATTCGTGTGCAAAAAGACTTGCCCAAATTCCAGCTAATGGTGGAACGCCTTTAGCTGAAGTTTACGATAAGCTCTATCCAATTCTATATTCTAAAAAACCAGACATCTTTCTGACGCTTTCTGACGGAGAACCGTCGGACACGTTTGCTGCTCGTTCTATGGTTAAATCGTTCAAATCGCTTGGGATTAAAATGGTAGCAATTGGAGTTGGCAGAGATACACGTAACGCTACAATAATTGCGACAAATTTGAAATACTTGGGATTTGAGAGAACGTTGGGAGTTTCTAGGCTTAAAGATATTCCTAATAAAGTGTTGAATGTACTAAGTGATGTCTAGTTTGGAATTCATAAATAAATCAGAGCCAGAAATTAGAAAACCACTAGTTATAGCTGCAATGCAGGATATGGGCAACGTTGGAAGTATAGTTGTTAATTTTATTAACAAAAGCTTAAGCACTGTTCCATTCCGCCATGTAAAATCTACTAGACCGCCATATGTTTACGACAGAGGTGGCTTCATAGAGATACCTGAAGAAAAGTGGGAATACAGATTTGGTAATGATTTTATAATATTTGGTGGTGGCCCAGGACAACCACAACAAAACGATGAGCTGAATGAATTATGTCAAGATGTGATTGACATAGCCAAAAAATATGATGCAAAATTCATCTACACGGTTGGTGGATTCCATACCAGCAAACAGTTTGGAAAACATCCAACTACATATGTTACAACTACATCGAAGAGTCTCCTAGATCAAGTCCAAAGACTTGGTATAGAGACCACACCACAGGAATCTGTCATCACAGGATTTAATGGGCTTATACTGGGATACGCGAAGCTTAATGGAATTAATGGAATGGGATTGTATGGAGAACTCTTGGAACCAAATATTCCGCAATATAGAGCGGCAAAAAGCATTATTCAAACTCTGGAAAAACTAACATATCAAAAATTGGGTGATTTAAGTGAATTAGATGCCAAGGCTGATGCAGTTGATAATCAACTAAAGGATGGTATCAAGGATGATTATGATTTTTAATTTCTTTTAGATAATGGATGACTGGAGGTTGAATATGTTGGAAAAAAAATGCTCTGAATGTGGAAGTTCGTTTACCTGTGAAGAAGATATTAGCACTTGTTGGTGTGCTAGCTTACCAAAATTATCAAAGGAACAGATAAGCGATGGTGACTGTATATGTAAAAATTGCCTGTTAAAAAAATATAGAAAAAAGATCCTAAAAACAGACGAGATTAAGAAAGATCTATTTGAGGAAGAATATAGATACCAATGGAGAAATCGCCACTAGCAGATTAAGTACTGCCTCTAACTTTAGGTAAATTCCAATTGTATTTCATTGCAACTAATCTTAAACCAGTTGTAACCACTATTCCCAAAATAGTTGCAGCATAAAGTTGATCACTAAACATTAAAACAAAATAGAACACGATTACACCGATAAAACTTGCACTAGCATAAAATTCCT
>JAANXC010000031.1 GCA_018263495.1 Nitrososphaerota archaeon | reverse complement strand
GGCAAGTTTGTTTTGGATGATAATTCTGATGCGTCGGAAAAGGTAGACTTTGATGAAAAGGAAATGCAGAAAGTTTACGATGAGCTAAATACCGCAGAGTCAGGCGACCTGATTACACTTGGCAGTCCACAGCTTGGACTGGATGAGATGAATGACCTGGCTTCAATGCTGAAGGGAAGAGCATTTAAGAAAAGATGCCTGATCTTTTGCCCAAGGTCCATTCAAGAACAGGCAAGACATTTGGGATATGCAGGCCAGCTTGAAAGTGCCGGATGTGAGTTGATGTCAGATTGTTGTACATGTCTGACTCCACTGGTTACCAAAAAGGATGCAGACAGCGTTACCACAAACAGCATCAAGGGCGCATACTATCTGAAAAACTCAAACGGTTTGGATGTAAACCTAAAGCCACTGTCAGAAATAGTGAGGGATGAGACAAGTTGACTCTGAAAACTATTGTGAGGGGAAAGGTTTCTGGCAAGGTTCTCAAGTCTAGCCAGCCAATCAACTTTCTGGGTGCCATTGACAAAAAAACTGGAGCGATTACTGACCAAAAACATGATCTGTTTGGAAAAAATATTGCAGGGTCAATCCTAGTTTTTCCAAACGGGATAGGAAGTAGCGTTGGCGCATATACCATCTATTCTCTAAAGTCAAACAATTCTGCTCCTGCAGCAATGGCTTGCCAAAAAGTGGATCTTACAGTCGCATCAGGCTGTGCGCTTGCAAACATACCTTTGTTTATTTTGTCGCCTGACGAATATGAAAGCATGAAAGACGGAGATGAGATATCGCTTGGCTAAGAGCGTCAGGAAGAAAAAAAGATACAAGGATCCTTACAAGAAAAGATACCGAGAAAATTTAGGTTCCTGAACCAGATTCTGTTATTTTACATGTGCCTGCAGGCAAAACTCGTACAAAATCATCAATACTAAACGGTTTTGCGATTTCCTCATTGCTTGATAAAAATTCATAACGAATTCTTTTTGCAACATCAGGCATATCTTGTCCTGTAGGTTCTATCATCGCATAGCAAACCGCTGTGTCCTTCAGACTTGGCGGACCACATGTAAGCAAATAACTTTCTTCATGTTTGATTATGGCAACACACATCTTCAAGCTTGATATTTTTACAAAGTTGCGCTGTCCTTCAATCATAAAGGAGCCCTTAGCCATAGACTGTCCGCTGGGAGCACCCTTTTTGACTTGGTCTGGGTTAACCCAGTAAGCGCTTGAACCATAGAACGCTTCCTTCCATACCTTGCTAAAGCAAACCGTAGCATGAGCGACTTCAGTAAGGCTTGCTGGTGTGGCTGCGTCATCTCCCTTTAACAAAAAAAATGGCGAGCCAGACATTTCGGCATGAAACACCTTGTCATTTTTCTGAAGATGCTTCCGGATAATGGCAGAGTTTGACGAAGAGTCACGTCCTCCTATTGCTAAGACGCCATCCGTTGTGTAAAACCATCTGTATCGTTCAAACCAGTTTTTCTTTCTGACCTGTGTAACGCTAACTTGCTTGGCACTCTCGCCTTTCTTAACCACCTTTTCAAGCTCATTTTCAGTTTTTCTCAGTAATTTTTCAATGGAACCTATGGCAGCTTTTTGCTTTTTTGATTCGTTGAATAATGCGGAGGCAGTTGTGGGAAGAGACGAGTTCAAATCTATTTTGATTTTTTCATCCCCAACTTTGAGATATGTTATTCCTTTTTCTTTTACAATCTCCGAGTTATTCTTTTTCAGCAGGGCAGTAATTTTGGAATCGTCCATTGATGAAATTCCTTGAGAAACACCTTCAAAAAGTGAGTTTGCCACTATAGCAATTTTTTCTGATTTTTCAGTGACTGTTTTAATTGCCTTTGTTTGCTCACCAAGTCTTGTTTCCAACTCTGAGATTTTTTTAGTAAACGAGGAGCTCTGAATTGTTTTTCCCTTGGCAACAATACTTTCAGTGAAAACTGTATCGAGTCCATCCATAAAGCTGGTAACTTTTTCGCTGTTTTCTCCCCCTAGAGAAATAGGATTAACATACATCTCATCATTTCGAACAATTTCAGGATCATGTTTGCCACTTACAACATTGTTAACAATCTGAGTAGCGGAATCAAATAATCGCTTTATCTCCTCATTAGATACATCTTCTCCTTTCTTTTTTGATTCAACTTTTGCCAATCTCGTTATCTCTTCGATATACTTTCTGGGCAATCCCAATGTTTTTCCTATCCATTTTGCTACGGCGATTGACGTAGAACGAATTGGTTCAAAATCTTTCTCAGTCATATTCAAAATATCCAAGTTGTCTAGTGGAGGCTGAACATATTGTGAACCTACACGTAGTTGCCTGTGTCTGACGTTTATGGAATGTGACAAGGCTAGAATTTTCATTTCATTGTTACAAATTATGATATTTCCATCACTAAACAACTCTACAACAATAACAAATTCCTTTTCAAAATAAGAAAGTGTCAAATATACAATTCTTTCAGTACCAATCTGCTTTACTTCCTTAAGTTTGAATCTGAGTAGGTTGTTTCTAAGATGTTTTAACAACTTGTTTGGCTCAATAGGTTCTATCTTCACTTTTGTTATCCAAATTCCAAAAGTGGATAACATAAGTAAAACGTCAGATTTTTCTGGATGATGAAATTTGAAAAGCAGGCTGTCTTTTGTAATCCCATAGATGTTACTAACATAGCAGCCGTCAATTTTTTTGCTGATATCATTAACAAGATATCTTAATTCAATTCCTGATAGTGTCATAATATGGGTAAAGAGTCTCCGATTATACTCTTATCGATTATTTGTATACATAGACAAAGGTTTTAAAAATGGCACCGCAGAATCAACCTAGAAATTTCATTGGCTAGACACGGTAAAAAAAAAATAAGGTTCGGTTCGAAGGGTAAAAAAATCGAGGATTTTGTAGATCCTAACAAAGATCCACACAGCTATCTCAAACGATTCATTTTAGAAGAAAATTATAGAGATTGGTTTAACCGAAATTATCCTGATAGCACCATTTATGATGCAGTTGGACTAAATGAATGGGATTATAATGCAATGGAAAAGAAACTTTCTCCTGATCAAGATACAACAGAAAATGAACCGGAACCGGAACCAGAACTTGAATCAGAATCAAAGATAGAAACAGAATCCACTGACACATCAGAGATACCACCACCTGAACCAGTAATCTCTGAGGAACAACAAAACCTCACCAAAAAACGTACTGACATACTTTTCTGGATGCGATTTTGCTTTGCAATGATTGGAGGAGCGATTGCAACGTTTCTCTTTGAAGAAATAGATGGCGATGAAGAGCGTAGATGGACATCAATTATTTTTATGATTGTTCTTTTCATCATCACTTGCTTCATAGCAAAGGGAATGAAGATAAACTTCCCAAAGGCAGACAGGAAGAAACTTGTAACAACAGGAATGGGCAGTTTCATCTTCTTGTACTTGTTTGCATGGATCATGACCTATACGCTTTTGAATCTTCCAAGAGATGACTTTTCATTACCATTTACTTAGATGGGTTGTATCATATTGTGGAAGACAAAAACACCCGGCATTCCTGACGAACTTTTTGAACGAGACGAGAAAGTTCCGATTACAAAGGAAGAAGTACGTGTGGTTCAGATTTCAAAGGGCAGACTAAAGCCTGGAATGATTGTTTACGATATTGGTTGTGGCTCTGGTTCGATGTCAGTAGAGGCAGCATTACAGGTAGAAGATTCTGGTCATGTCCATGCAGTAGACTATGATCCAAAAGCGGTAGAATTAACAAAAAAAAATCTTGCAAAGTTTGGAATATCAAACGTTTCTGTAATAGGTAACAATGCCAATGAGGCTATCTCTGAGTTACCTAATGCTGATGCAGTCTTTGTGGGTGGAACAGGTAAGGATACAACGGAAATTGTTAAGATGTGTCTAGACAAGCTTAAGCCTGAAGGAAGGATAGTAATAGGAATGATACAGATAGAAACGATCTTTTCGGTTCTGTCTTTTGTACAGGAGCAAGGTCTCAAGTCAGTTGACATAACTCAGGTTACCATTTCAAAGAGTCGAAAGACATCGACAGGAACTATGATGCTTGCGCGAAATCCAGTTACAATATTGTCTGCCACAAAAAATTAAAAAGATGATTTTTTATGGCTGAATTAGTTTGTGTTGGATGCGGACCCGGAGACCCAGAATTATTAACAGTTAAAGCTGTAAACGCCATTAATGCAGCGGATACAATCATGTGTCCTGCTTCAAATGAGGATAGACCAAGTATTGTGTTATCCATCGTTTCTGATATAATTGATAAATCGAAAAACCAAGAAATTGTGCGACTGATATTTCCAATGACAAAGGACAAAGATGTGCTTGAGGCAACTTGGAAAAAAAATGCAAAGATAATGGCTGAAAAAGTATTGTCTGGAAAAAACGTTGTTTACATTACAATAGGAGATCCATACCTGTATAGTACATGGATATACATGCACAGAGAGATTAAAGCCAATTATCCGGAAATGAAAATCAGTGTGGTTCCTGGAATAGTTTCCATATTCAGTTTTGCGTCAAAAATTGGTGTTAGTGTAGCTGAAGGGGCAGAAAAAGTTTCAGTAATTCCGTCTTGTTATGATTTGACTACTGTGAAGGAAATTGCAAGAAACTCAGAAAGCCTGATCTTTCTTAAAGATGGAAGATATTTTGATCAAGTAATACAGGTCTTAAAGGATGCAGGGTTTCCTGACAGTTCCATTTTTGCAATTGGACAGGATCTTGGTACAGATCATGAAATAATCAGAAAAATGACTTTGGGTGAAGTTAATGATGATACCCTTACTACCAAATATTTCTCTATCCTGGTGGTAAAACGTGCCTAAGGTTTACTTTGTGGGTTGTGGTCCTGGTGATCCAGATCTAATTACTGTTAAGGCAAAAAAACTGATTCAGAAGGCAGATGTTGTTGTATATTCTGGTTCTTTGATTCCTTCTGAGATTCTTAAGATGTGTAAAAAAGCCAGAATGTATGATGCGGCAAAACTTGTACGCGAAGAAATTTTTGATCTATTAAAAAAAAATGCTAAAAAAGGCAAAAAGGTAGTACGACTTCATGATGGTGATCCATCAATTTACGGAGCAATACGCGAACAGATGGATAATCTGCATAAAGAAAAAATTGATTCTGTGATAATACATGGCGTTACATCATTTCTAGCGTCTGCAGCTGCACTTGGAGCTCAGCTAACACTTCCAGGTGTAACACAGACAATGATAATATCAAGAGCAGAAAAACGCACAAAAGTTCCAAAGCGTGAAAAAATATCAGAACTTGCAAAACATAGAGCAACAATGATCTTCTATCTTAGNGTTCATCTTCTATCAAATATAGTAAAGGAAGCACTGGCAGGTGGATATCCAGAATCAACACCAGTCGGAGTTGTTTATCGCGCAAGTTGGAATGATGAAAAAATTATTACAGGAACGCTAGAGACAATTACAAAAAAGGTTAGAGATCAAAAGATTACGCGAACTGCTATCATAATAATTGGAGATGTCATAAAACCAAAATCATATGAATATTCTCGTCTATACGATAAGAGCTTTAGTCATGGATTTAGAAAATCGCGTTCTAAACCTTCAAAAAATTAACTTCGTCATCAATTCCCATCATCTGAAGATTTTTTTTAAAAAGCTTAACATCACCAGAAGTAAATATTCTCAATACGTTTTGCTGTAAATCATTATCTTCTACGAAATCTTTCAGAACATTTGAAATATTTTTTGCAGGATCTAAAAACTTAATATTTTTGAAAATTGATCTTAGAAATGGTTCTAAAAACGGTAAATGTGTACTTGATAGAGTAGCAACATCAATCAAATTATCTAAAAATATATCTTCTAAAACTTCTTTGATGATATTTTTACAATATTCTTCATCTGTGAGAAATTTTCCAGATTCTACAAGTTCAACAAGTAATGAACAATCAATTTTGTGAATCATTATGTTGTTTGGCACGTCACATTTTTCTATAAATTCTGTAATACTTTCACTCTGAATAACAGATCTAGTTCCAAGAATTGCAATATTTCTTGTTCTAGATATTTTTACAGCATCACTAAGTGGAGGATATATTCCAGATAATTTCCTACTGATCCTGGAATAATCGAGTAAAAGTGTGGGTGTGTTTGATGCCATTATAATGAAGTCCGGAGAAAATTTCTCCTCTAGTAGATCTACCGTACCTTTGATGATATCTTCTAACTCTTTTTTCGATTTTATTCCATAAGGAAAATTTTTCTGATCAGCGAAATAAATTAACTCTCCTTTGAAATTTTTTTGTATTTCCCTTATAATTGATATTGAACCAAATCCAGAGTCAAAAACCGCAATTTTCATTCATTCATACCTCTTTTGTTAGCTAAATTTAGCCTAGTGTTGATCTAAATGCACACCCAGTATTAAGAATAAAATTGTAAACGATGCCCTATGACATCTTTTCAAAAGACATGGGCACAAAGAGAAGTAAAAAGTATGACTGAAAAGATTCGTGATACTGTGAAGCCACAAGGCGCACTAAAACCACGAATTCAAACAGCAGTTAACAAACTTCAAGTGCAAACTTCAAAGATGGACGTCATGTTGACAAAATTACATCAAAGGGACCAACAACTTTTTGATAGAATTGTCACTGCAACGCAGAGCCATGATACACCAACTAGTAGGGTTTTATCTTCTGAATTGGCAGAAGTTCGTAAAGTTTCAAGAGTATTAGGCAATGCCAGAAATTCCCTTGAACAAGTACAATTACGATTAACCACTATTCATGATCTTGGTGACGCAATGATTGCAATTGGACCAGCGATGTCAACTATGAAAGAATTGAAACCGACAATGAGTAAATTCATGCCAGAGGCAGACTCTGAGTTGAATACCATGACAGAAACATTGAATGGACTTATGGTTGATTCACTTTCAGGCGATTCGTTTGAGATGCAAGACAGTACTATGACTGAAGAGACAAACTCAATTCTTCAGGAAGCAGAAGCTGTTGCCTCACAACAAACAGACGAAAAATTTCCATCGATACCAACAATGGCACCAACAGGACTTCCGTCCCAAACGCAATCTAATACACAATCAAATCCAATGGATTTCCTTGAGTAAGCGTTAAGATAAAAAGTCCAATTTTTTTCTATTTTTATTTTTTTAAGACTAAGGAAAAGCTGTTTCCTTAGAAAGTATCTCATCCAACTCAGAAACTTTTATTCTATTTTGTTCCATCGAGTCGCGCATTCTAAGAGTGACAGTATCATCTTGTAACGTTTGGTGATCAATTGTAATGGCGTAAGGCGCACCAACTTCATCCAACCTTCTATATCTTCTTCCTATCGCACCAGAATGATCCAAAAACACATCATACTTTCGCTTTATTTTTAGATAAATCTCATCTGTTTTTTCCGCAAGACCATCTTTTTTTACAAGTGATAATACTCCAACATGAATTGGAGATAAGTATGGTCTAAGTGATAATACTGTCCTATCATTTTCTTTATCCTCTCGTAGACTGTTTTCTAATATAGTGTACAAACTACGATCTATTCCCATAGAAATCTCAAAAACATGCGGAAGTACTTTTTCGTCATTATCCATTACCTCAAACTTTTCTTTACTCTTAGTAGCGTGTCCACCCAAATCATAATCTGCTCTATAGTTGCATGCCACAAGCTCAAGCCATCCTGTAGTTGTCTCAACCTCAAAATCAAAAGCAACTTCCGCGTAGAACGCTTTTTCCTTTTCTCCCAATTTTCGAAATCTGCTTTTTTGTATGTCTACACCGGCTTTTTCATAAAACTCAGTTAAAATTCCTAGGTAGTATGCAACAAACTTGTTTGGGATTATTTTTGAGTCTACAGCCTCTTTACAAGTCATAATCTTCACTTCGTCATCAACTTGAATTGGAATCTTTGTGTTCTCTATCTCCGAAAACTTGTCAAGCTCATTTAGTTTAGCAGGGTTGCAAAACACCTCAATCTCTGCTTGATAAAATTCTCTTAGCCTCAGTAGGCTTTGCCTTGGGGCAATCTCATTTCTAAAACTCTTACCTATTTGTGCAATTCCCAGCGGAAGCTTCCCTCTCATAATCTTGAAAAGTCGTGGAAAATCAACAAAGATGGACTGACATGTTTCAGGTCTTAGGTAGGCCTCTTCACCTTCCGGTCCTATTCCAACCTGGAACATCATGTTGAATTTTTTAGTATTTTCAAAATCACCATTGCATTTTGGGCATTTTACATTTTTTTCAGAAATAACTTTGTCAAATTCATCAAGGCTAGCACTTTCGGGAATGACAGTTTTGGTGGCGTCAACTATTATTTTGTCCGCTCTGTATGTTGATTTGCACTTTGTACACCTTACAATGGGGTCAGCAAAACTAGCTAAATGACCAGATGCCTCAAATACAGACTTGGACATTATTTGTGAACCATCAATCTCAATCATTTTGTCACGTCTAACCAATTCCCTTCTCCAAAGTTCTAAGAACTTATTTTTCAAACTTACACCAGCCGGTCCATATTCCCAGAATCCGGCCTGTGCATCAGCATAAACCTCACAACTTGGAAAATAAAATCCACGTTCCAGTGCGAGTTTCATAACATCATCATATTTCATAATTGCAAGCCACCTAGGTGAAATAAATTAGTTTTATGCAAGTTCTTTTGCAGTTCCAATATCTCCAAACTCATCTCGTCTATCATCAATCGGGGTCTCTAATATTATGGGAATTTTATTTTTATTCATTAATTTGATTACTTTGCTTAATCCGGCGTTTCCTATCTGACCTAAACCTATATGGTCATGTCTATCAAGATGTGACCCCAATTCACCCTTTGAATCATTCAAGTGAAGAATTTTCAAATGTTTTAGTCCGACCTCTTTATCAAATTTTTCAAATGTGTCTTTTACATTTTTTTGATTTCTTAGATCATATCCCGCCGCAAATGCATGGCATGTATCAATACAAACTCCAAATCTACTTGCAGGTTCAAGGCTGAAGAAAATCTCTGCTAGCTGTGTAAAATCAGAGCCTACAGAATTTTTTTGCCCAGCAGTATTTTCAAGAAGAATTGTGACATCTTTTGTTGCTTTAGCAACTTCCATTAGAGCACTTGTTAATCTCTGCATTCCCTTTTCCTCTCCAGATCCCTTATGGCTTCCCAAATGTGTTACAAGATAAGGTATTCCTATTTTGGCACATCGCTCAACCTCTCTAATCATAGCTTTGATAGATTTTTCATATCCAGGAATATCTGGGGTAGAAAGGTTTGGGAGATATGGCATGTGTGCTACCGTTGCAAACCGATCAATATCACACTCGCTAAGATTTTTCTTATAATTTGAAACATCTTCGTTCGTAAGATCTTTGGAGTACCATCCTCTAGGATTTCCCGTAAAGATTTGAAATGCAGAGCATTCACGTTCTATAGCATTAGTAACTGCATTAGCAACAGAACCTGAAATCGAAACATGAAGTCCAATCTGCACGCCTGAAAACCCTCATAACATAATTTAAACAGTATTGTTTTTTTGTTTTGAAAGCTTTTAAATCAAATTTTTTAGAAAGGTTTGGGTAGTCTATATATGATCAGTTTAGGGCAAGACGAAATTGCAAAGTATCCTTTTTTAGCGGAAGCTGGGCAATATCTAAACGATAAAGGATTTACATTAGAACAATTTGCTACCGATCCTGATCTTAAGATTATTGTGGATAAAGCATATGAGCGGATTGAATCTGCAGCAGAGGGGAAAATTTACAACCTAAAAACAGACAATTCGAGCGACAAAGATATCATACTTCCACTAAACGTATTTTCATTTTTGATAGCAATAGTACTGTTAAAACTAAGTGGACTTAACACACTGATCAATAGATTTTCCCTTGCTGAGGCTCGTCGGGCTGAGAAATTTCTGGAAAGGGATCTAGTTAGCGATTCAAATAAAACAAGCGAGGAATTTGCAATCAAAATTTTCCGAGACGTTTTTTCTATAACTATCAAAAAGGCCGGGGACTATTTTGTTATTCCAATTTCTGACTACTTACAGCATGCTGTAAATTTTCATGAACTTGAGTGGAAGTTAGTTAATAGGCATGTTGAAAACGGCATGGTTTTTTTAACTCCACATGAATCTGCAAGATTGATTAGAAAGGAACTTGGTGGCTACATCGGTACTAAGATTAGGGCTGCTAACACACCGCCTATGTCTAAAGGATTTGAGGACAAAGTTCACAAATTATCTAATTTGGCAAAAAAGTTTGTAGTTGATACAGTTGTATCAACAGAGATTCCACCATGTATTGAACATGCAATAGAGGCACTCAATAAGGGAGAAAACTTGTCTCACTCTGGACGATTTATGCTAGCTACATTTCTTCTTGGAAGAGGGCAGACAGTAGACGAGATTGCTCCACTATTCAAAAATGCACCTGACTATAATGAAAAAATTACACGATACCAAATCAAGCAGGTTGCAGGTGAAACAGGCGGAAATAGAACGAAATATGCCTGTCCGTCATGCGAAAAGATCAAAAGTAATGATTTGTGTTTTGCTACACCTGATTGTGATAATATTATAAATCCAATGCAGTTTGGAAAGAAAAGATTGTAAATGCTTGAAAATAATTTAAAGTTTTTAGAAGAAACTTTCAAGCAGTATTATTTTGATCATTTTGATTTGATTCGCGTTCCAGATAGATCGACAGAAAGAGAGTATGGTTATAAAAAATTTAATTCTGGAATGAGCAGACACATTTCATTAAAAACTGACAAGGATTTACATTTACTATTAATGACAAACTTACCTTCTGATGTTTTTTGTTCAAACGGCTATTACTCTTTTCCAAATTTACCAATGACAGAAAAAGACTGGAAAGAAGCAGATCTTATTTTTGATATAGATGCAAAAGATCTAAACTTACCTTGCAGGAAAGATCATACATGCATAAAGTGTACTTCTTGTGGTGAAGTATCTTTACTGCAAGACGTTTGTCCTAAATGCAAATCAAATAAACTGGATCGTTTGTCTTTGCCTTGCCAAAATTGTATTTCCGGTGTAAAGAAAGAAGTTTTGAATTTGGTAAAAATTCTAACTACTGATTTACGGATAGATGATAAAAACATCAGAATATCCTTTTCAGGCAATGAAGGATTTCATCTTCATGTAACAAACTCGTCATATAATCAATTGGGTTCTAAGGAAAGAGGTGATTTGATTGATTATATCATGTTTCGCAGAGCTATACCTGAAAGATTTGGTTTCAAAAAAAATAATCCTTCAAGATCTTCATTTCCAGATCTTGACGATCCTGGATGGTCTGGTCGTGTGGCAAAGGATCTTTTCGGTTCTAAATCTAAAAGATCAAAGGGTATAACGAAAATCATCTCTGATGGATATCCTGTCTATAGGCAAAGACTTGAGGAAATGGGGAAAAACTCGATTGGAGTTAAGATAGATCCAAATGTAACAGTTGACATTCATAGGATCTTTCGACTTGAGGGCTCACTCAATAGCAAAAGCGGTCTTGCAAAACTGGCTTGTGAAAACATTGAAAAATTCAATCCATATACAGAGGCGTGCCTGATTGGCGATGAACCAGTAGAGATTTCAGCAAATTCACCAATCGAGTTTCGATTGAAAAACAGAGGGTTTGGTCCATATACTAACGAAAAAATCTCTGTTCCGAAATATGCCGCTGCCTATATGCTTTGTAAGGGCATTGCTAATTTAGCGTAATTTCGTCAAAATTAGACATTTTATCGCTAAGGAATTAATAGACGGTTAGCAGAGTTTTGTAAGTTTGTATAGCTCATCAAAAGAAAGCAATGTCCCACCACCTGATGCTGGAAAGTATATCAGGATAGGAATAGTAGTTCTAATCGCAATTATTGCCTTTGCTCTTGTAGGCGGCCAAGCTGTGCTATTATTTATGAATGTGGAAGAATTTGCTGATCTTTTTATAACACCACTCTACTTCGCGTTAGTTTCTTCCATAATTCTATCAGTGATAGCTCTAATCCGTGTAAACATAGTAAAACGCCATTCGATCTTATGGTACACTTTGTCTACCGCAATTGGTTTCCTTAATCGTAACCCAACTTCGGCTGCATCAGAAACTATTACAAGTTTTCACGATTACAAGTTATCTGTTCCACATTTTGTAATTTGGCAGTTTACCAAGGTTGTACTCTTTGGGGCATTCTTTGCAAACATTATGTTTGGTTTTGCCGCTATGTATGTAATAGACGGAAATAGTTTGGGTATAGAGAACATACCTGAAATATTTTCACTTCCTTTTGTAACACCACCAACCGATTATTCCTATGCAACTGAAAAAGTGGTTCCAATGATTCCAGCACTATTAATTCTGGTTCCGTCCATACTGGGTGTTATTGGATTACGGCTCTTGTTGTTTGTTGGTCTACATCATATTTTCAAGGTTGCCACATCCTATATTCAGGATGCGGCTCAAGGAAAACCAAAGTGGCTTAATTACACTTCATCATTGGAAGCAATTGTAGGGATTGGTATAATCTGGTCCGCCTTTAACATGTTCTTTGGTGAAAACATTGATTACAACACAAAATATGCCATAGGAGGAACATTTCTTGTTGGTTTTGCACTAATCGCGTTTTCAATATTTGATAGGATTAGATCTAGAGTACTAACGCATATGTTAAAAAGAGATGTCTACATCAGAATTTTTACCATTATTGCAATTGCAGTAATTGTTGGCATTGCTATGTCTGTTAATACCAGCATTGCTGATGCCAAAAAGATAGAATATCTTGGACCATATACTGCACAACAAATTGGCGTGAATCAATACCTTGCTGAATTAGAACAAATTGAAGAACATATTCATGATCCAACAATAACATCAATTTCTCCAAACCAAATTGATCAATACATTGAAGACAATGCTGATGTTCTAGACGGTATCCGTGTATGGGATTGGGAAGCAGCATTTGCAAAATTAAAACCAGAAATTGGATTGATACCTTATGTAAATTTTGAAGATAATGATATTTTGAGGTTTGATGACAAACTATATTGGTCTGCATCCATGTCGCCGATTCTGCCTTCTTCTGTAAGCTTGGAAAACCAGTGGTATAACGAGCACCTAGTTTATACTCATGTACCAAACGGATTTCTAACTTTAGAGGCAACTGATGGTCAGATAGTTGACAGCTCTGAGTTGTTTGAACAAAGACAAATCTACTATGGTGAGGGTGGCTTGCTTGATCAAACTTGGTCCGGATATCCAACAGACCGAGGATCAACTACAGCAGAGCTAAACAATGCATCATATGACGGAGCTGGTGGATTGGAGATTGCCCCGCCTATTAGCTGGCTGTTTGAGCCAAACTTTATGATCTCATTTCCTGGAACACCAATTCACGTTATGAGATACAAGGATGTTAATGAAAGAATGGAAACACTATATCCGTACTTTTTGTATAACTTGTTTGGAAAGGAGCTTGATTCACTTCCAGTAACAGATGGCAAGAATACCTATTGGCTTGTTCCACTCATAATTGGATTTGATTCAAGAGATGTTCCTTGGTCAGCAGGAAATCCATATCTTAGATTGGTAGGTTACGGGTTAGTGGATACCTATAATGGTAATATTCAATTAATCAAACATGGAGACGACTTTTTTACTGATATGTTCATGAGTCAGTATAAAGATAACGTAATTGAGATGCCTGAATGGCTTGAAGAACAGATAAGATATCCTCAGGAACTTTTCAACTGGAGGACTGAGATGTATAACATCTATCACGTTACTGATGTTGATATATTCATACAAGCAAATGAATTCTATGAAATACCTCGTGGCTTAGATACTTACTACATAGAAGCAAAGCCACCTGGGTTTGAAGAACCAGAATTTGTTGGCTTGTTATCTCTTGAACTTAGAGGTTCACAGGGAAGAAACTTGGCTGGATATATGGTTGTGCAAAACGATGCGCCAGACTTAGGCCACATGCAATTTTATGAAGTTCCAATAGAGTCAGAAACTAAACTGTTAGGACCTACCTCTGTTCGTGAGGCATTGGATAGAGATCCAGACTTTGCTCAGTTAAAGACACTTTTGAGAAATCCTCGAATTGGTGATAACATATTATACCAAGTGGGTGCGCATGATACCTACTTTATCCCAGTTTATACTGCTGGTGCAGGTGGTGTTGTTGCACAACTTGGTACTATTGCAGCTGTTGGTGCCGCATTTACCGGCGAATATTATGTGGGCTTGGGCGACACACAAGAATCAGCATTTGAGGCATATCTACAAAAACTATCTGGCATCACACCTACTGCTTCTGCCACTAGTAATGGTGTAATGGGTATTGTACTTGACAAAGATGCGAGAATAGATGTAGTGCTATCAATTTTTGAAGAAAAGGGCATGATTCTCACTACTCCAACCACAATTCAAATTCCATTGTCGTTTAGTATAGGTGATATCGCATTCTATTCAAAAGCTGACCAAGAGGATACAACTAAATTGATTACACAATTCATAAATGAGGCTGGAACTGGTGAGCGTATTCTAATGTGGGAAGAAGAAAATGCATTTAACTTTGGTTACCTCAAAGTTGTTGACAACGTAACTGAGCTACATTATATCTCGATTGAGGTAGGCAAGTAGTTGCTACTTGTTGTGGACAACGGTTCTATCTACACAAAAAATCTAGTAAACTTTCTTTCTGAAAAGAAAATTAAATTCACCAGTCAAAAATTTGATGAAGTGAATCTATCAGATATACAACAATTTAATTCGTTTATTCTTTCTGGAAGAAGGAAAAATGACAGAAAAATTAACGCAGCAAACTCTAAAATCATAAAACATGCCATCACTGAAGAAAAATCATTGCTTGGAATTTGTTATGGTGCTGAAATTCTAGCCATTACATTGGGTGGCACAATAAAAAAATCAGATGAACATGTAGGAGGCCAGGAAACTGTTGTTATTGAAAAGGAAAACGAAATTTGCCATGGAGAAATAGACGTAACTGAAAGTCATAATTATGAAATTTCACAATTAGGTAGCCATCTTCATAGTTTAGCCAGCTCCAAATCATGCAAGTATGAAATTGTAAAACATAACAATTTGAACATTTTTGGTACGCAGTTTCATCCTGAAATGAGTAACGATGGGCAATCCATGATCCAATCTTTTTTGTCGATCTAATAGATTGAAATATAGTAAAAAAATTAGAAAATATATGGTAAAAAAGCTAGAAATTGATCACAATGAGAAGGGAGAGATCGTTTCACCATCATACGTTGATATTGTTTCTAAAATCAACGAAATAATTGAAATCCTTTCAATTGAAAAAGTAGACGATAAAGACTTGCGTTAATTTGATGTATGCGGAGTGCGGGATTTGAACACGCGACCTCCAGCTTGGGAAGCTGACGTCCTGCCAGTCTGGACTAACTCCGCGCAAATCAAGTTTTGAAATTAGTATTATATAGCTTGATTGGTAACTTTTTTCATGGACGCGAAATGCCCAGAATGTGAAAAGGTTGCGGTTCTTGACGATGAGATTACAAAAGTAAAATGTCCACACTGTAGCTTTGAGGCAGATTATGAAACTTACTTGGAGATTATGAAAGAGAAGGCACTGAATATGTCTGCGGATTATATTCCAGACAGACCAGGTTTCTAGCTAACAAACTCCAAAGGTTAATTAGTAGTTTGGTGATTTTTTCGAATGCTTGGCTAACTTCAAGATAACAATATCTGACACAAAAGGAAAATCAATTACTAGAGAACTAAAAGATAACGATGCGAATCCTTTGGTTGGATTACTAATAGGTCAAGAAACAGATGCCTCTCTTGTGGGATTAGAAGGAAAGATCAAGATTACAGGCGGTAGTGATAAATCGGGTATTCCTATGAGATCAGATCTACTTAGCTCTACAAGAAAACGTATTCTAATACCAAAAGGAATTGGTTTACGACAAACAGAAAAAGGTTTGCGAAAACGGAAGCTATTAAGAGGAAATACAATATCTGAAGAAATTTATCAAATTAACAGTAAATTTGATGGCGAAATTAAGGTAGAGGAACCTAAGAAAGAGGAGAAGGCAGAAGCTCCTAAAGAAAAACCAAAGGCAGAAGCTCCTAAAGAAAAACCAAAGGCAGAAGCTCCTAAAGAAAAACCAAAGGCAGAAGCTCCTAAAGAAAAACCAAAGGCAGAAGCTCCTAAAGAAAAACCAAAGGCAGAAGCTCCTAAAG
>JAANXC010000030.1 GCA_018263495.1 Nitrososphaerota archaeon | reverse complement strand
GTACAACGTGACACATTTTTTAATATTATTCGAACATTTTGATTTTATTGTGATGGTTTTTTTTCAATCTTTTCAGTACCACCTTTACGTTTTCGTCTTGCACCAAAACTGATTAACACCAATAAAAATCCAAATCCAATTAATATTCCAGATAGCGTGCGATAATCAGAATTTTCTCGTTCTGCAAGTAGTAGATTTATTTTTTCGTCGTCAGTCATACCAGCTTTACCCATTGGCGTAACTTCTGTGAGATATAATAAAATAACAATACCGGCAATAATCATAACTATACCAACAATAATCATTCTTTTGTCAATCAACAATATGATTATTTTTTAATATACTATAATATAATTTAGCAAAAATTATTTGTATAAATCAAATTCGGGCTTTCGTTTTTGAATTTTGACTTCTTTAATTATAGCTTGTATTACTTCTGGATGGTTGTATGTGAGGTGTCGCATAAACTTGGTAGAAATTTCATTTCTTGCAATATCATCTAACAGTAATGAATCCTCACGTGTGAGATCTGCTATGAATGAATTACATTCTTCACATAGTTCAAAATCAAGAAATAATTTCATATACGCAATAATTTGAAATTATTAATAAGTATCTCGATTGAAATGATCCTGTTAAAGATCACTCGGTTAAATTGTCATCAATTATAGATAATAGCCCAGCAAAATCATAGATCGAAGAGTTTTGAAGATCAAGTTTTGATTCCAATAATTATCACACGTGAATTTTAGTTATAAAGCGCGCGAATAAATTATCCATTTTTGTCTAATGAAAAATTATGCAATTTTTAGATTAAATTTTGGAACTAGGTTTTTTTGTAAAGCCATTTCAAATAATTTTCTGATAGATTTTTCCCCATTTTCGCCCATGTTAACAGTTACATCATTTACGTACATTTTTACAAATTTTTCAATCAAAGCTCTTGGTTTTCCTCTACCATATTTCATGGCGTATTCTATTGCATCATCGGCACGTTTGAGACCAAATTCAATAGATTCCTGTAAGAATTTATCAAATTTTTTGATGGTTTCTAAACCAAAGCTATCTTTCATGACATTGATTCCTAATGGAACAGGAAGCCCATTAGTTGTTTTATCCCACCATTCACCAACATCCAAAATTTTGATAATACCTTCTTGGGAATATGATAATTGTGTTTCATGTATGACCAAACCAGCGTCAACTTTTCTATTTTTTACCGCTAATGGTATGTCACTGAAATTCATTTCAACATAATCAAATTTTCCAATCATTAATTGTAAAAGTAAAAATGCAGATGTCATTTTTCCTGGAATTGCAATTTTAGCTTTCTGTAATTCGTTAATTGTCATTTTCTTTGTTGAAGTAACAATTGGTCCATAACCAATACCAAAACTACCACCGCTTCGTAAAATTGTATATCCTGGTATATACGCACAAGCATGAACTGAAACCGCTGTCACATCTAGTTCTGGCGATGTAGCCTTATTATTGAGATTTTCAATATCTTCAATCACATGTGTTACTGTAAAATCAGGTGAGGTTACTTTTCCTGTAAACATACCATAAAACATGAAGGCATCATCTGCGTCTGGAGTATGACCAACAGAAAGTTCCACTATTTATCATCAAAAATTCAATATAAATAATATTCAGTTTACATTCTATTATGAGTAAATTGTTTAGGTGTGAAAAATGTGGAGAGATGATAGAACGTGATAAAGAAAAATCACACAAGATTTTTTGCTATACTTGGATCAATGAAAAATGATCTAATGGATTTTTTCTCATAAGACTTAATACCAGTTCAAAATGGAATCGCATTATGACGAAGTACAAATCAACTGAACAAGTAATGAAGATCATTAGTGACAAAAACAAGATCAGGAATTTTGGTGTTATTGCTCATGTTGACCATGGAAAAACTACAATGAGTGACAGCCTTTTGGCACATTCTGGAATTATTTCACCATCTTCTGCAGGTTCTGCACTTGCAATGGATTCTATGAAAGCTGAGCAAGAAAGAGGAATTACTATTGTTCAAGCAAATGTTACTTTACACTATCAGGAAGGAGAAAATGATTATGTAATTAATATGATTGATACACCTGGACACGTTGACTTTTCTGGTCGTGTAATTAGAAGTCTTAGAGCAATTGATGGGTCTGTAGTAGTATGTGATGCAGTAGAAGGAATTATGACACAAACTGAGACTGTTACTAGAATGTCATTAGAGGAAAGAGTGAGACCTGTGTTATACATTAACAAGATTGATAGATTGATTAAAGAGTTAAGATTGACACCTGAAAAAATGCAAGAAACCCTTGCAAGTGTTGTATCTAACTTTAATGACTTAATTGATACGTACGCTGAAGAAGAATACAAAGAGAAGTGGAAAGTTTCCATTCAGGACGGAAGTGTAACTTTTGGGTCTGCCAAAGATAGATGGGCAATCAATGTTGATATAATGAAGAAAAAAGGTGTAACCTTCAAGGATGTCATTGACGCATATTCAGATTCTGGTAATGTTGAAGACCTAGTTGAAAAGGCACCACTTGCAGATGCAGTGTTGGGAATGGTTGTAAAACATCATCCACCACCACATGTAGCACAAAAATATAGGGTTCCAAAGATTTGGAAGGGAGACCTAGAGTCAGACATAGGAAAATCTATTTTGAATTGTGATGATAACGGACCAATTGTAATGATGATTGTAAATATGACAATTGATCCTGCCGCTGGTCCCGTTGCGATAGGTCGCCTATTTTCCGGAACGATAAAAGATGGACAAACTATCAATATTATTGATACAAAACGTGAAGGAAGAGTACAATCAGTAAATTTTTTCATGTCAAATATTAGGGAACAAGTTGGTGAGCTTGGAGCTGGAAATATACCAGCACTTTTGGGATTAACTGAAGCTCGTGCAGGGCAAACAATTTCTAGTGTAAAGGGCGTTGGTTTGTTTGAGCCGTCAAAGTATGTTTCTGAACCAGTTGTTCAAATGGCAATAGAGCCAAAACATCCAAAGGATCTTCCACAGCTTGTAGAAACATTACGTAAGCTTACAATAGAAGACCCAAATCTTGTTATTAAAATTGATGAAGAAACTGGCGAGACAATCATGGCTGGAATGGGTGTGTTACATCTTGATGTCGCGGTAAATTTGATTAAAGATGCTAAAATTGATATCACTACATCTGAACCATTAATTAATTACAGAGAAACCATTCTTGGTTCATCTGAGGTTGTTATGGCAAAATCACCTAACCGTCACAATAAGATTTTCATGAGAGTTGAACCTTTGGAACCTGAAATTGCTGAATTGTGCAGAGATGGAACACTTAGCGAGATGAAGGATAAGAAGGAAACTACGCAAATCCTTCGTGATCATGGTTGGGAGCCGGACGTTGCAAAAAAAGTAATGAGATTTGATTCTCGTGGAAACGTAATGATTAATGGCACTAAAGGTGTACAGTTTGTAGATGAATCTACAGATTCACTTTTGTCTGGTTTTGATGATTTAATTAATGAAGGTGGACTTGCAAAAGAACAGGTAAGAAACTGTAAATTTACATTCACTCACTTTGTTCCACATGAGGATACTGCACATAGAGGTTTATCTCAATTGGGTCCAGCATCAAGACGAGCATGTTTGGGTGCATTTTTATCAGCAGAGCCAATAATTTTAGAGCCAATGTTAGCAATTGAAGTACGTGTTCCAACAGATCTAATAGGTAACGTATCAAGTGTTTTACAAGGTAAACGTGGAAAAGTACTTGATATGCAGCAAAAGGGTGCAGCTAGTATTGTTATTGGAGAAGTTCCTGCTGTTGAAACTTTTGATATATCTGAGAAGATGAGAGGCCAGACTGCAGGCAAAGCGATATGGAACAGTCACTTTAAGGCATGGACACCAGTGCCAAAATCAATTGGTGCAACATTATTACAAGAAATTAGAAAAAGAAAAGGATTGAGTCCTGAGCCTCCACAAGCTAGCGAATTTATCGACAAAGAGTAAATCACACGCAATAAATGATTATTTAACCATCCTTTTTACCAAATCATTAAACTCTAATTCTGATAACGGAGGGATTTTCATTACATTCATGTTTTCTTTAACATGTGACTCTAGCTTATGACCAATCAAAGGAGCAGTTATCCCAGGAGTAGACCTCACAAACTGTAATAGTCGAACAGATGCACTAAAATTTCCAAACTCGGGAATCGCATTTGTCGCTAGCAGTTTTCCTTGCATTATTGGCACGCTTGTAAATACACCAAGATTGAATTCTTGAGCAGCTTCCAATACAGAGACAGTTTTTCCACCTACATTATGATTTTTTGTCATATATGCTTGGTCTAGCATCAAGTTGAATGGTAATTGTATAAACCGAAATCCATGTTCCTTTCCACCTGCTTGCACAGCAAGATCCATTACCTCTGCTAACTGTAAAAACAAAGGGTTTTCTGGTGTTGTCCTAAAGCATTCCCACGTTGCCATACCATAAAATCTAATTTTTCCTTCTTTCCGCTTTTTTTCATAAAATTCAAAAACATCCTTTAGGTTTTTCAAGAATTGTTCTCTAGGAAGATGAGTTTGTCCTTCTACAGAATTATGTAGATACATAAGATCAACGCAGTCCATTCCGAGGTTTTTCAGACTCCTTTCAAGCTGATCATTCAAGTATGGCAAAGTCATGCAATGATAACCAGGAGAAATATCACCTTCTTTTACAATTCCAGTTTTACCATATTCCCTCATCACATATTGCATTAGATCTTCCTTAATGTCACCATCATTTGTGACGTATCCATTTTTTGTGCTCACAAAAATTTCTTCACGAGAAATATCATCGTTATCAATTAATTGTGATATTGTATTTCCTACAGAACGTTCCGCTTTTTGTGCACGATAATTAATGGCAGAATCTATGACATTTATTCCACCTAAAATTGATTTTTTAATAGCATCTTGAACAATATAATCTGTCTCGGTATCTGGATTTCCAAGATATGTACCAATACCAACATTGGATAGTGTAAGATTGTGCACATTTTTGTAATTCTCATGTGAATCTTGATTTTGTCTTTCCGCAAACTTTTTTGTTCCTTCGGGTGTAGCATATCCAGTGATCATTTTAATTTAAATATCCTAAGAAAAAAATTCTCATATGAAGGTTGTTGTAATCTCTGCAAGCCCAAGAAAGATTGGTAAAACTCAGACTATCATGAAATATGTGGCTGAATACATATTAGATAATGATTCAGGAACATCTCCCTTAGAAGTAAAATTCATCAACCTTTCAGAGGGTGGGATTGATTACTATACTGGTGATGGAAATTTTAGTGATACAACTAAAGAAGCAATCAAGAATATTACTGAAGCTGATGTCTGGATTATAGGAACTCCGATTTATAATTCATTTTTTAGTTCAGCATTGAAAAATCTGTTTGAGTACATTGATTACAAAAAAACGGCAGGAAAAACATCTGGATTAGTTATTGTCGCATCTGGCAATAGCGGTTTTGCGGATGTTCAGACCCTACTAACACAGCTAATGTCTTATTTCAATGTCATCACGAATCCAAGGGCTGTATTTGTTACAGCTGATACGGTAGATAATGGTAAAATAATCAATGAAGATGTGAATTCTAGACTAAATCAACTAGTAGACGAAACTTTGGAGTTAGCACGAAAAGTTTCTAACGACTAGTTATCATAACCTTCTTCATGCAATGTAGTCATAATATATGCAATCTCACTAACAAATTGTTCTTCACCAGTAGTAAATGCATACCTATGAGCGTCGTCCCAAAATTCAGTAGGTTCCGTTGACATCATTTCAATGACTATCAAAATTATATTATAATACCAAGTTTGCCTCTTTTGCTTTACCTAAATGCTCAAAAAATTTGAGCCTTTCCGTCTACAGATAGTCAATTAATCGAATTTCAGCTAATCAATGGTTTACACATATCGAATAATCATCTTTTTAGTCATTTTGTTACATAATTAATCATGAAAGCAAGATTTTCAACAAAATGCAGTGTCTGTGATGCATTTATAGAAAAAGGAAAAGAAATTGTGAAAAATGAGGATGAGAATTGGGTACACAAACATTGTGCTAACGAAATATTAGAAATACCGTAATTTTGGTTATTCATTAAATCGTATATAGTCCAAATCTGTTAATTTCGTTATTGTTTAAAATCAATCCATTGGAGATGGCTCTATGGACATTTAGAAGAAATGAGAATGACGTTGTGAATCTTTACAATACATTATCTCCAGTAATGCAATTAGCTACTGGTGGTGATATGCTAAATTTTGGATATTGGCATAAAGAAGACATATCACCCG
>JAANXC010000003.1 GCA_018263495.1 Nitrososphaerota archaeon | reverse complement strand
CCCCATTTGAATTTCTTAAGAAGTGTGTGTGTCAAATCAGGCTCTCCCAAAATGTATACAGCCCCGGCCAATGCCTCTACAGTAGACAATTTGTTTAATTTGGAATAATTCATTGGGTTTCCTGCTAATAATGGTGGAAGCTTCCTCGAGATGCCAGTAAATGGCTTTTTGAAGGCTGATGTAACTAGATTCCATGAACAATCAATTCCAGTAATAGAGTTAACAAATTTTTTGTCTGATTTCAATAATGTTTTTTTTGAAAATGGGTTTAAAATCAATGTACGTGAGGCGGTTCGTGTAACAGGTTTTGCAAGACCAAACTTTACTAATTTTGCAGCACTACATTTTCTAGGATCATCCTGCTTTAACATGAGAACTTTGAGATTCACAGTCAAAATTCACTATATATTATTAATATTCTATTCTAAATACTGGTAAATTCTTTAAAACACAAAAAATATGGGAGCGGCGAGATTCGAACGCGCGACCTCTGCGTCCCAAACGCAGAATCATACCAAGCTAGACCACGCTCCCAGCAAACAAAAACAACTGCCCAATTTAAGACAATAGATGAGATTCCATCATGTCAGGAAATTACAATAACTAAGTCAGAAATTCACAACTTGATCATTTTTGTATTTTATTACCTACTGATTTCCTATGGTAGATAGAAACTCTGAGGAATTACGAAAGGACCTGGTTAAAATCGAAGTCAAATTAATAAAATCAGAAATTAGGTTTTTAAAGTTCATGCTAAAAAATGCACGATACCAACAAAATTCAATGCTGAAGGAAATAATTAGATAGAATCAGCCTATTCTAGTCTTTACTTCTAAGAATAGAGAGAATATGATTATGATATTAATAACATACAGAATCAACTAGTGTTAATGCAGATTGAAGACTACATAAAAGCGGGAAAAATTGCGGGGGAAGTAAGAGAGAATGTTCGTAAGAAAGATTGGATTGGCAGTACCCTAGCAGAAATTTGTGAATATGTTGAATCAGAAATTATCAAACGTGGTGCAAAATGCGCATTTCCTGTGAATACTAGTCTGAACGAAGTGGCTGCACATTATACCGCTGAGCCAAACGACCCAAAAACAGTTTCAGATTCTGACTTGGTAAAAATTGATCTTGGCGCTCAGATTAATGGGTATATAGCTGACACCGCTGTAACAGTAAATTATGATCCCCAATACGATTCATTGGTTCAGGCTGCAGAAAATGCTTTGGAGGCAGCAATGTCAATGATCAAATCAGGCGTGAAATCAAAGGATGTTGGAAGAAAAATTCAAAATACTGTAATGGATATGGGGTTTAAACCGATTGCCAATCTGAGCGGTCATTCACTTGATCAATATACAATTCACGCAGGAAAAACAGTTCCTAACATGTGGTCAATTGGCTCATTTGATTTTTCAGAAGATGAAGCATATGCATGTGAACCATTTGTTACAGCTAAAAATGGTCTAGGGTTCGTTCGTAATGGTAAAATTAAAAACATCTTTGCTCTGTCTTCAAGAAAAAGGACTAAAGACGATGAAGCTGACAAATTACTGGAATTCATCTGGAACAATTTTAACATGCTACCATTTGCATTAAGATGGATTGTAAAGGAATGGGAAGAAAAGGAAGCCAGAAGATTGCTAGACATTTTGATTAAAAAGAAGGCAGTCAAAGCGTATGCAATTCTTGTTGAAGCAAGCGGCAAGACTGTTGCACAGGCAGAGCATACGTTTATTCCAACTCAAACTGGCGTCACAGTAACTACTATTGGGTAAGAGATTCTCCAAAAATTTTTGTAACCATTACTTGTCCATCACATGAAGAACATTTTGAAATTTCTTTGAAAATATAATCGCCATCAGAAAATTTTTGTTTGGATTGTTCTTTGCAGGAATTACATTGTTGTAAAGTATATGCAGTTATAATTTCAATTTTATTAGACATTACTGAGCAACCCCCAAAGTGTTTCCAACACCTATAACAAGTACAGTTTGATTAGGATTTGAATTGTCGGTTATCATTTCATAAACTTGACTTTTGACATTTTCAGCTTGATCGGAAATCTCTTTCGTCATGAGTGTGATTGCATCTTTAACAGACTGCCTAACTACAATTGCGAATATTGGAATATCGTATTTTGTGGCTACCTCTTCGATCTTAAATCTATCAGTTCCAATCCCACCTATTGCAGCTCCAAATCCTTGTGCAACACTTCCTGAATCTTCGCCCTCTAGTTTTAACGCGGCATCAATCATAATTATGACATCGGGTTTGAGTTTTTCAACGATTGATTCAGTAGCTTCACCTGGTCTACCAACAGTAGCATATGGACCTTCAGCCTTTAACAGAATTAATTTTCTGCCGTCAAATTCCGACTCACTGTAAACAGTTTCAAACTCAGCATTTTGTTTTTTAGTGTCAAGCATCATTCCACCAACTACAAGTGGACCAATTCCATCGCCGATTGGTTGTCCCTTTTTAAATGCAGGAATAGCATCCTTAAGAGCCTCAGCCTGTTCCATAATAAACGGGAGCAACATCTGCAATGGTAAAATTAGTGGATAGTTATTTTGTTTTTTTGCAGTCAAAAACAAATGCCTCACAACTTTGTGTAAAAGTTGTAATGTTGTTACTATTTCCAAAAGATTTTGAACTTTTGTAATCTCCAATGTATTAATTTCCGAGAACATAGACTTGACTTGCTTTCTTGTAGTATCTTCTCTTGAACGTACAAGATGATGAATTTTAGGAATTATTCCATTTGGATCAATATCCACCGGCATGATTGTAAAGTAATCAAAGAATCTGTCAAGTTTTTGAGTTGGATCACCATTAGGAGATAGTTTTTGTTTAACATAATCAATTAAGTCATTTCTAGCATCATTCCTGAATTGTTCCAGCTTTGCCATATCTTTTTTGATATCTCTAGAAGTAATGATTAGTTGTATTCGTTGACCATAGAATACAAAAAGAAGAATTGGAAGGAACCAAATAAGCATCATAAACGGGTTTGAATCGCCACCCGTACCAAAAAGTTCGTTAAGTATATCCAAATTGCTAAAATCCACAAACCAAAGCAAACATTTTATCAAATTAAACTATTCGACAACAAAAATGTGTGATTGCAGGCTAAACGGATGGTGATTGTTTTTATTATGGATAATTAAAACCACACTGTTTGCCTCAAACAAAACCTATTGTCAGTATTGAAAATGTAGTAGCCTCAGCATCAGTAGATCAAAGAATGGATCTTAACGAAATAACACGTAAATTTGCAGATGTGGAGTATCATCCTGATCAGTTTCCAGGTTTAGTTTTTCGAATCGGTTCACCAAAGACAGCGACTCTAATTTTTTCATCTGGTAAGATGGTATGCACAGGAGCCAAGTCTGAAGCAATGTCTCGTAAAGCTGTAAAACTTGTTGTTCAAAAACTACGCAAGGGTGGAGTTAAGGTAAAAAAAGATGCGGTTGTAGTTGTTCAAAATATTGTTGCCTCAATTAATTTAGGAGGAAGAATACATCTAGAACAAGCGGCAAGAACACTTCCAAGAAGTATGTATGAACCAGAACAATTTCCTGGTCTTATACATAGAATGGTTGAACCTAAAACTGTAATTCTTTTGTTTTCATCTGGAAAACTAGTTTGTACTGGCGCAAAAAAAGAGCCAGATGTATACAGATCTGTTAACAATCTTCATGCGTTACTTGAAGAAAAAAAATTAATGCAGTACGAGTAAGACGTTTAAATTAAATTTGTAAAAAATTATTTTATTTGTGTTCCAGGCTGTACTTTAGGATCAACAGATAACCAAAATGGTTTGTCGTTGACATCAGCTGCTAAAAGCATGGCATTGGATTCTACACCGGCCATTTTTTTGGGTTCTAAGTTGGCAACTACTATCACAATTTTACCAATCAAATCTTCAGGTTCATAAAATTCTGCACCGCCTATGATAATATCTCGGGTTTCATCGCCAAGATCAATCTCTCCCTTAACGATTTTGGTTTTACCAGGAATCTCTTCTATTTTAAGTATTTTTGCAACCCGTAAATCTAATTTCTTAAAGTCATCNTAGCTAATGGACATAACCCATCTGCATTTCAGGGTTTAAAATTAATTACGGAACCAAGACTAATATTTTTAAAAAAAACCGTGTCTATATGGCAATCATAGATACATCTATTGATATTAATGCACCAGTCGATAGAGTTTGGGATATAATTTCAGATCTTGATAATGAACCAAAATTTTGGAAGGGCACTAAAGAAACAAGAATTATTTCTAGAGATGGGAATGTAGTAACTCGGGAGATAACAATTGCATTTAGAGATTCTAAGTGCATGCAAAAAATTACCATACAACCAAAAGAAAAAATCTATGCTGAATTCACCGAAGGAATAATCAAAGGTTCAAAAACATTAAATCTTAAACCTAAAGATGACAGTTCTTTACTTGAGGCTAACTGGGATGTTAAAATGTCAGGATTGGCTGGTATGTTTACTGGCATGATTAAGAAGCATATACGTAGTGGGACGGAACAAGCCCTAGAATCAATAAAACAAAAGGCTGAGAGTTCATAATTGATCAACATAGTATTAGATATAATCAATTACATACTTGTTGCAATTTTAATCGGAGTCTCAGCAACATGGATTGTTTTAATTAAATCCATGTTAAGGACGTTCAACGAATCACCATTCTTGGATAAATTCGAAAAAAAGGAACATGAAAAACCAAAGGTCTCAATAATTTTACCTGCACGAAATGAAGAAAAATTTATTGAGAAATGTCTTGATTCCCTCATAAAACAGGATTACGATAATTATGAGATTATCACAATTAATGATTCGTCAAAGGATTCAAGCGGAGATATAATAAAAAAATATTCTGAAAAATTTCCCAAAGTAATTTTTGTAGATGCGAAACCAAAACCAGATGGATGGATAGGAAAAA
>JAANXC010000029.1 GCA_018263495.1 Nitrososphaerota archaeon | reverse complement strand
ATTGGAAACCCAATGCAGCCTCGTAACCCATCAGGATTGTTCAGGGTAACAAACACACCTGAATTAAAAGAGAATTTTTCTTCAAGATCTGATTCTAATTTCATCCTATTACCATTTGAAAGAAATTCGGTAACTGCCTTTCTTGCGGTCTTGACCAAAATAACTCCATCTGAATCGGATAACTGAGTATCCCTGGACATATGTGATCAACTTAGATGTATTAAAAAAACATTAAATTTTACATATTATTCCCTAACACATGCCGCAACCAATTATGGCAATCGCCGCGCTGGCTGTAATCACTATAGCATTGATAGGTCAGGCTATAGAGATGCGAAAGATACGCACTAGAACATATGGTGAAGATTCGATAGGCAGCCCAAACATATTCTTGAATAAAAGAAACTTCAAATGGTATGGACTGATTGTTGTAGGATTTGGTTTAGCATATGCAGCGCAGTTTTAGTTATAATCCACTTCTAAAACTACTCTAGGTTCATTCGCACGCTTTTCATCATCGTACTTTAACTGAGATATTTTTTTGCAAAGAGAATCATCACTGACCAAACTAGCTCTTCCAGCGAAACTTTGCCCATCAAATTCTATTCTTACATCCGGATTTTTTTGTGCATTCTTTAACCAATCACTATTAGTATTTCTTCGTGAGAAGTACAACTTGTCATTGTATTTGACAGCAAGTAGCCACACCCTATGTGTCTGTCCAGTATCCCTTCCTTTTGTTTCTAAGACTGCCTTAAACTTCATCTCAATCATTTATGATAGTAATTTTATAATTTCATCAATACTACAATCCGTTCTGAATCCATTTGGATTAAGTGAGGTTGGACTTGCCACAAAACCAGCGTCCTGTAGTTTTTTAATCATGTTTTTCATTTTGAGTGGGGATTTTTGCATTTTTGATGCAATCTCATCAAGTGTATAATATGTTGCTGGCATTTCTGATTCTAGAATACATTTTTCCAATATTTTTTGGCATCTTTTATCCACTGCAAGTTTTGGAACTATCTCATTCATTTTCATGACAAATTCTTTTTCAAATAATTGTCCTACCCATAGTGGACCAGCAACATCAAGCTTAGAATTACAAATCTTGCAAGTTTCTTCTTGCTTCATGACGGATTTTCTACTTCCACAAGATTTGCAGTGTATAATGTATCCAAGTTGTTCTTTTTGTTCTGGCTTGTTTAAAATTTTAAGATATGTTCTGTAATAATGCATATCATGTTGCACAAACTGTGGAATTATCTGAATGTCTAATCTTCCTGCAACAAATTCCAAGCAGCCCAAAATTAGTCTGATTGCAATTTCATTAGAATATTCTGTTTTTATTGGTATGCCGTGGTATTTTCTCTGGCAGGATCTTTTTGATAGTCCGTGTAATACCTGCAAATCTGTAGCAGTAACTGATAGCATACCACCATGCATCGTAGCACGAATCGCACAGTCAAAATATTTTGTTGGTGAACCAAAAGGATCAACATCTACAATTGAACCTCTCTTCCCCTTCTTTGAATATGAACCAAAAAAACGGCATATCTCATTCTCCGAGGTCTCAAAATTTGCAATCTCATTTAGTTTCATGGAATCCTGCGCAATGTTTAGGCCTACAGAATTCACATCGTTAGCCACAGCCATTTCCACACCTGAAATTTCATTTGCAACCCTGAGGGATCTAGCGCCAAGACCAGCTAGCCCATCTAGAAATATTTTTGGCTTGTCAAAATTTTCCCAAAAAGCAGAATAGGCTAAAATTGAAAAATCACGATTCAGTTTAGCGGCAGGATTGAAAAAAGCGGGTTCCTTTGGTGGAACTTTCTCATCCAGTGATTTTTCTGGAACAAGAATTTTGGTTGTGCCTTCTATTGTCTCCACTAGTTTTTCTTCTATTCTTTGCAATAGTTCTCTTGAATTCTTTTTACCTATAACGGTTAATACTCCTAAAAAATGAAAAACCATATGCAGGTTTGCGGCGTTGATGAGGCAGGAAGGGGTTCAATGTTGGGTCCTTTGGTTGTTGCAGGTATCAGCATAAGCAAATCAAAAGTTAATCTCTTGAAGAAACAGGGCGTCCGTGATTCAAAGAAACTTTCACCTAGAGCAAGAGAGCATCTTTACAAGAAAATTATTCAAATAGTTGACGATCATTATATCGTAAAAATTTCTCCACGAATAATTGACAAGAGTGTTTCAAATCATTCTTTGAATCATCTGGAGGCGAAATATATGGCAAAGGTAATATCCAAACTTTCACCATCAACCGCATTTGTGGATTCATGTGACGTCAATTCCAAAAGATTTGGAAAAGAGATTTCAAAGCTTACCTCAAACACAAAGATAAGATCATATCATCATGCTGATAGCAAATTTATCACAGTTTCTGCCGCATCTATTCTTGCTAAAGTTTCTAGGGACAGGGCAATAACTAGACTGAGTAAAAAACATGATATAGGCAGTGGTTACCCCTCAGACCCAAAAACTAAGGTCTTTGTGAAAAAATCAATACGAAGAAATCAGAACCTGACTTTTCTACGGAAAAGTTGGAAGCCTGTAAAAATCTTAATGAAAAAAAGAAAATTATCATAACAATGTAGCTATCACCATTGCATGATCCTTATCGTATGGCTGCAAATCAATTGTCTGTTTGATTTCAAAAAGTGATTCCAGTTTTTTTATCTCATTTTTAATTACTCTTTTTGGATCTTTTGTAACGTCTATGCTTCTGGTTTTTATAACCAAAAATAAGTAACCTCCAGATTTTAGATATAATTTACAGTTTTCAATAGCTATGTCAGTTTGATCTGGTTGTGCAATGTCTACATATACAGCGTCGACTTTTTTATAAACTGAAAAAAACTCTTCTGGTTTTCTTGCATCATGAATAATTGGAACAATATTTTTTCTGTGTGAGGCTACTCTGTCTAAAAAATCTCTGGCAACTCTACTTGCGTGCTCAATTCCAAAGATAGTTCCGCCTTGACCTACAATGTCTGAAATATGACTGATTGTGGTACCAGTTGATACCCCAAGGTATAACACATCAGATTTTTGACAAAATGGAAAATCTTTCAATTCATTTATTATTGCGGCAGCCAGTTTGCTTCTAAAAGGATTCCAGATTCTATATTCGACTCCTCCGGATTGTACAAGCTTTTCATTGTAAACCTGATTCCCAGGTACCAAGTTTGGGGTTGCTAATTTTTTCTCTCCTTCTACCTGAATCCAAAAAAATGGGTGTTTATCTACCAAAATTCTTCCGTTTTCGTTTCATAAATCGCCCTGATTTTTTTCTTTTTACTTTTGGCTCTGGTTTTGATTCTTTTATTACAGGTTCTTTGTACTTGTCCGCAATTTCCTTAACTCTAACGTTTAGTTTATCCAAAAGCATCTCGTTTAATCCTCCCTTAAAGACGTCTACTCTTGCAGCAATTGCTGCCTTTGCAGCCACTGCTCTGGCAATCTTTCCTCTTTGCCATCTGGGAGCTGCATGAACTGTAGCATGCTGAAAAAGAATTCCGTGTTTGGGCGGATTTGCGCCAGTTTTTAAAGAACGGAACAACGCTTTTTCTGCTCCCAAAATTTGGATTGTGCTTGCAGGCATCGTTGCTAATCTCTTTAAACTTCCAGCATGTGCCAAAATTCTGGCTCCCACCGCAGTTCCAAGGATTGCAGAGATATTTGGTGCCTCTTCCTTCATTTGTTCATTAACATGCTCTTCAATGTTTTTCCTTAACTCAAAAAGATTCAAAATTTGTTTGGCTAAAGATTGTACTATGATAAAGTTTTTTTCCGAAATATTTCCTCCCCTACTTTTTTCTTTTATCAAACAAAGCATTTCGACTTTGTCTTTAGAAAATCCAGCCTTTTCAAAATCTTCCTTTGAAATATTTTCTCGCTTACCTGATAGAACTATCTGTGAATATCCGTTTATACTGTCAATTAAATTATCTAGCTCTGGAAAGTGTAAACCATACCATTCTCGTAGCCTTGAACTAAGACTGTTAATTATTTTATCAGTTTCATCTAGTGTGTTTATAGCTTGAATGAGATGAAGGTCTGGACTTTGCGAGACTTCAGTTACTTTGGATGATGAAAGTTGTATGGCAAACTCACGTAATTTTTCCATTGCGTCATTTTCATCTTTTGCAAGCCCTGAATTTATCAAGAGATTAGTCTTTGTTGATTGTATACTATCCATTTGGTTGCTATCCATTAATTGTGCATCAATTGATTTTTTTTTCAAAATATCTAGTAATCCATGATCATTCACAATTGTCACTTGATCATTTGCAAGAAATTTTCCAATTTCGCTAAGTTTTGATTCACCTTTTTTAACCAAAACATATTCTTCGGCTGGATTTTTAAAAGGAAACGATTTCAAACATTTCTCGTCATCAAAGACTGCAATCCCTAGCTCTGTGAGAATGGTTGAGTACATAACAAATAACGACCTTTTGTCCTCA
>JAANXC010000028.1 GCA_018263495.1 Nitrososphaerota archaeon | reverse complement strand
GCCTATCTGCTTGGCAATGTCTGTTCTTGTCTTTAACAGCTTGATCATCTCAAGCGTTATCTCTTCAATTTTCTTACGATGTTCCTCTATATCTGACATTTTAGATAACTGGTTTTATGAAACCGCCTTGCAATGCTTGATCTGCAATTACTAGCGATACTATAGAATCAACAACAGGAGGTGCTCGTGGCACTACGCATGGGTCGTGTCTGCCTTCTACTCTTAATTTTGTATTTTTCTTAGTTTTGAGATCAACCGTTTCCTGAATCTTGCCAATTGATGAAGCTGGCTTGAAGGCAACTCGCATTACTATTGGCATTCCATTTGATATGCCGCCTAAAATTCCACCGGCATTGTTTGTTTTAGTAATCACCTTGCCATTACGGAATGTGTAAGAATCATTATTTTGTGAACCATGTTTTTCAGAACCAGAAAATCCAGAACCAAATTCAACTCCCTTAACAGCGGGTATTGCATAAATGGCTTTACTAAGTTCTGATTCTAGTGAGCTAAAAATTGGCTCTCCCAGCCCAACAGGAATATTGTTTGTTACAGATTCAATAATACCTCCCAACGAATCGCCCTTTTTCCTAGCATCAAGTATTGACTTTTTCATTTTTCCTGCGATTGCCTTTTCAGGGCACCTGACTTCGTTTGTATATATTGATTTGAGTGATTGTCTAGTAGCTTGATTTTTCATCCCTATCTTTCCAATTTGGCATGTGTACGCGTTTGTTTCAACACCAAGTGTGGCTTTAAGCAACTTTCTTGCAATTGCACCGCCCATTACATGCGTGGCTGTCAATCTTCCGGAAAATCTACCACCGCCACGATGATCATTGAATTTTTTGTATTTTACAAAAGCAGGATAGTCAGAGTGACCCGGTCTCATTGTGGTTTTTAATTTAGCATAACTTTTTGAATCATGATCTTTGTTCCAGATGATCGTTGTAATTGGCGCACCTGTAGTGTATCCTCTAAACACGCCAGAAAGAATCTCTACAATGTCGCCCTCTTTTCTTTGCGTTGAAACCAGTGATTGACCAGGTCTCCTTAAATCAAGCATTTTTTGTATATCTTTTTCATTTAATTCCAGACCTGCAGGACAGCCATCAAGTACTGCGCCCACACATTTGCCATGGCTTTCACCAAAACTTGTTAAGACTAAATTACGTCCAATTGAACTTCCTGCCAACAATATAATATTATTTAAGATAAATATAACTCTACGATTTTTTTGGCAAGTAATTTCCTATCAATCAAGAAAAATTTTACAACCAATTCTTTTCATTTCAGAAATGAAATCTGGATATGAAATATCCACAGATTCTGGATCCGATATTGTACAATTTCCAACATACATACCAGCTATACAAAATGCCATGAATAATCTATGATCATTTTCAGAATTTAGATCAGCGCCAGTCAAATTATCCGAGTTGTTCAGTATTAACCCGTCTTTTTTTTCTACAACCTTAATTCCTAATTTAGTAAGTTCTCGTGCAATCATGGCAATTCTATCTGTTTCTTTGTATCTTGCATGTTCAACATTGAAAATTTCAATTGGCTTTGATGTTTTTAAAGCAAGTATTGCAATAGCAGGAATAAGATCTGGAGAGTTACTTAAATCAAATTTTCCACCATCAAGTTTTTCTGGAGATTTTATTTTTATTGTATTCTTATCTAACGTAATTACCACTCCCATGATTTCTAAAATGTCAATGATTGCCTCATCTGCTTGTGGCATAGATCCTGTAGATACTTGTATCGTAAGGTTTTCTCCAAGCAATACAGCTGCTGATAGTAATAACGCAAGGCTGGAAAAATCAGATGGTATTGTCAAAGTTGTGGCTTTGTAATTTTGTTCGGGTATAATGTATTTTTTATATGGAGTTTTAGTTTCTACTTCAACACCAAATTTCTTCATCATGGTAATCGTTGCATCAATGTAAGGCTTTGATACTAATTTGCCCTGAATGTTTAGTATTAGACCATTTTCTAATTTTGGAGCAGTAATCATTAAAGCTGAAATGAACTGGCTTGAAATATCTCCAGGAATTTCAACTTCCCCTCCCTTTATTTCCCCTGAAACTGATATGGGTGGATTGCCATTGGAAGAACTACATTTAGCTCCTAGTGATTCTAGAGCATCAAGTAATGGTTGCATTGGTCGTTTTTTGAGGCTTGAATCTCCTGTTAAAACTATTTTGTCATTTGCTAAGGCTGAAATCGCAGTTGCAATCCTAATGGTTGTTCCAGAATTAGCAGCATCTATGGTATTGCTTTGTAGTTTTAGTACACTTGCGCTGGTGACTGTTATATCGTCTCCTACATCTTTTATTTCCACGCCAAAGTTTTTGCAAGCGTTAATTGTGGCATTAGTATCGCCTGATCTCAAAATATTTTTGATAATACTTTTGTCAATGGCTAATGATGCTAGAAAAATTGCTCTATGTGTATAACTTTTGTTAGCAGGACATTCTATATGTCCATCAATCTCAGATTTTTCTACTCTACATTTCATGCACTTCAGCCTTTTTGTTATTTATTTCAGATACGGTGGTGTTCCCATCAAGTGAGGAAAATACTTTCTTTATCTTTGATATAGAATCATTTCTAACAATAGCAGCTATTGATGGACCATTACCCGAAACCGAAGCACCTAACGCGCCATTCTCAATTAATTTTGGAATAATTTTTGGTTCTGAGCTTAGTATGGCAGATGTTGCTAGACCGTTTAGAATCATGGCATTCCAATAATCAGATTTTTTTGCAAGATTCCAAGCCTGCTCAAAATCACTACTTGACACCTTAAGTTTTCTAATATTACCTCTTTTTCTTGATTTAGGTATGAAAATTACAGCAGATACGTGATTAAGACATTTTTCAGAATGGACCAGCTTTTTCCTATGATTATCTGTAACAACAAATCCGCCGTAATAACATGCACATGCATCATCATATGCTCCCGTCAAACTAACTTTAGTTTCAATAGACGCATCCACACCGACATTTAATATTTCAATATCATTCATCTGAGGCTTGAATAGTTTTGCAGATGCCATTGCTACTGCTGTCGAAATTGCACTTGAACTTTTTAATCCATATCCTGCTGGAATTTCTGTGTCCAGCGAAATTCTCAATTTCGTTTTAGAGAGCTCACTTTTTGGAACAATTTTTTGAATAACTCTATTGATTAAACGTGATTTCATTGGCTTATTTTGTATTTCAATTACAATGCCATTCCCATGTGATGTTTCCATTTCAACATCAACCTTCTTTGAAATACCAAGTGCTGCTCCTTTGCCTGTTGCAATTGCATTTACTATAGAAATTGCACCGTGAATAGTTGCTTTTACTATTGTCATCAAACTCCTCCAAGTAATGCTTTTTTCATAACATCATATGGAGCTTCCGTCTTATGCCAAATTTCAAACGAACATGCAGCTTGACTCAAAAGCATTTCATAGCCATAAATTATAGTCGCACCATTTTCTTTTGATTTCTTAATGAGATCTGTATTCATTGGCTGATATACAACATCGTAAACTATCGAATTTTCATTTATGTTCTTAGTTGACATAGGACTTGGTTCATTCTTCATACCAATCGAAGTTGAATTTATAATAAATTTATGATCCGAAATTAATTCATTGGCTTCTTGTAATGAAACTATGTCAGTATTGCCTCCAATTTTTTTTGCGAACTCGGCTAATTTGTTTGCATTTTCCAGAGTTCTGTTTACAATTGTAATTTTACTTGCTTTTTCTTTAACCATAGCTGTTACTATTGCTCTTGCAGCTCCACCCGCACCCAAAAGCATTACTTGGGAATCTTTTATTGTTAGATTTCTTTTTTTTATAGGATCTAGAAATCCTATCATGTCTGTGTTATAGCCCTTAAGCCTCCCATTATCATTTGATACTGTATTTACTGCTCCAATTACTTTGCATGTTGTGTCCATCTCATCCAAAAACTTCATCATTTCAATTTTATGAGGAATTGTGACATTAAATCCAGCAATTTTTATTGCCTTTAGCGCATCTATTCCCGCAGATAGCTCTCCAGCAGGTATTTTGTATGCAATGTAGGTATGGTCTAATTCTAAGTGGCGAAAGGCAGCATTGTGTATATTTGGAGATAGAGAATGATCTATTGGATCTCCTATCACGGCATATGTGCTAGTCATCTACTTTCTTATTGTGAAGATTGATTTAACCTCATCCAAGCTAAATTGTCCTGGTGCGATTGGTTTACCCAATGACACATACGTATATGGGCTCCCCAAAAGTAGGCAAAGTAAACGTGACATCTTTCCAAAATTTCCCATTGAAAACGCAATTAGTTTTACATTCTTACTGTTATTGTATAATGATAATATTCGTGATCCATCGTTAATTGATTTTGCCATTGTAACTATTTTGATATTATTTGAAAATTTTTTCATTTCTAATAATTTCTTTTTCAAGATAGAAATATCAGGTGTTTGTTTGAAATTATGCCAAGAAACAAGAGTGTGGGTACCAGTACTTTTCAGGTAACGCTGTAGGCTCTTATTTTTTCTTAGTGTGTCATATTCTATATCAAGTAAAAAGGGATCATATTCAGCAATTAACTTGATAATAGAAACCCTATTTTTTTCACTGCCAGAAAATTTTCCGCCCTCACGAATTGGTCTCAACGTACTAACACATCTTCTCAAATCTTTCCTGATTAGATGTAATACCTCAGGCACTGAGTTTGGATTTAAAAAATCAAATCTGATTTCAGCATAATCTGATTTTTTTAATGCTTTTGTAAGTGTCTGTTTTAGTTTTTTAGGAGTTTTTTCAGCAATACTAACACATGTCTTGTATGTCATTTTTCCTATTTCTCTAAAATATATTCATCAGATACTTCCATTCCGAAATGTCTTCCAGTCGCTGCCTTTGAATGTACTATCACTGAATCACCTTTTTTTAGATGTGTCACGGACACCAATTGTCCATTAGGTTTTACAAAACGAATCGTTTCCGCATCTTGAGCTATAATACCACCTATTTCATCCCCAACTTTGGCTTTAATCATAAGCATTGGTCTTTTTTCTATTTTGCATCTGCCTATTGCAGCACGTCTTGCCTTTCCTTTAGAATCAAGTACTAGTATCTCCACACCAGTTTCTAATTCAGATAGATATTTTGTAGTACCATCAGGTGCTAGAGTATAGCAATGTACTGCACCAGCATTAACTCTAAATGGTCTGGGTGAAGTAAATGAAGAACCAACTGATTCATTATGAACTAAAAACAAAAAGTTTGCTCTACTTCCAATCAACATACCTTCACCTCTATTCAGCATGGATGCCGTGTCAACACAGACTCTTTCGCCGTCGCCAACTTCTTGAATCTCTATTATTTTCGCAGAGCTGAGTTCAAAGCTTTTTGAGCCTAAATACACTAATGCTTGTCTAACTTCATTCATTGAGCCTGTATTGAAAATCACACCATCCACACCAACATCTAAAATGGAAAACATTTTTCTCGCTTCTTTTGCATTTCTTGCAACAGAAAAAATTTTGGTATGTATTTTGTGAAGTTTTGCAATAATATTTTCTAGTGGAATTATCTTCCAGTCTTTCACTTCTATTATAACAAAATCCAATCCCTTTTTTGCAGAATCAAGAACATTTTCAATGTCTTTATTTGATGAGACCTTAAATTTTCTTCCAATCTTCTTTCCTTTGAGTTTTTTAATTATTGGTTTATCCAAAATTACGTAATCAGCATTTTGCGACGGAAAAACTGTTTGTATTTTCGTCTTGCCTAAACTTTTTGGATCTGCAAAAACCATCCTAACACCTTCATCTTCCAAATTTTTAACAAACTTTGCAAGATGATTCTTAGCAACTTTTGGTTGAATGATTAATTGTTTATTAATTGCCAATTATACTAGTCACTTCCTTTGCTGTTTGGTTTTTGAATATTATTCCTGCAAGAGCCTCTACAATTTTTTCAGGAGAGTTATGTGCAAATATGTTTCTTCCATAAGTTACACCCTTAGCACCAGCTTTCATAGCATCTTCTGTCATTTGTAAAATATCCATATCTGTTTCAGCCTTTGGACCACCGGCAATAACAAGCGGTACAGGAACGCTATCAACAACTTTTGAAAATGAATCTATATCTCCAGTGTATAACGTTTTAACAATATCAGCGCCACATTCAGCACCAATTCTTGCGGTATGTGCTACAACTTCAGGATCGTGTGGATTTTTAATATTTTCACCTCTAGGATACATCATTGCTAACAGTGGAACATTCCATTCATGACATTGTTCAGAAATCATTCCCAAGTCAGCAAGCATTTCTGGTTCCTCCTTTCCACCAATGTTTATGTGCAAAGATACACCGTCAGCACCAAGTCTTAGCGCCTCTTTAACAGAACCAGTAAGCATTTTCCTGTTTGGTGCAGTAGAGAGTGATGTGCTTGCAGAAAAATGAGCTAATATACCCACTTTGGGTGGTCTTGGTAGTGTTTTGATGATACCTTTGTTAATTATAACGCAAGTAATTCCATGACTTTCACATTTGTAAATCATGGAATGTGGTTTTTCAAGACCTTCAATAGGACCATTTGAAATACCATGATCCATTGGAATGCAAAGCATTCTTCCTTTTCTTAAGATTCTGTTTAATCTAATCTCGGTTCCATTTGTCATAGATGGTATAATTTTTGTATGCTACTTAAAAATTATAGCCACATCGGTCCAATTTTCAAGAATTAAATAGCCACTGAAAAATATCACAATTGAATTGAGTCAAATTACTAATCAACTTCATGACACTGAAATTAAAGATATACTTGAAAACTCTCTTCAGGGGATAAGACCGGAATACAATGATTACATCAGATTACTTGATTCAGATAATGTATCTATGATGGGCTTTGTAGCTGGAACTTTAACACGTAATGAATTTGGTAAAAAAGCATCTTTTGTAAATAATATAATTCTCAACTATACTAATGTGTGTATCACTGACTGTAAATTTTGTGCATTTTACAGACCACCTAACCATGATGAATCTTACACATTAACCCTAGATGAAATTGAAGCACGTGTAAAAACTGCATATGATTTGTTCAAAATAAGACAAGTATTGATTCAGGGTGGACACAATCCTGACCTTGGCATTGAATATTACGAAGATTCATTCAGAATGATCAGAAAAAAATTTCCGCAAGTGGGAGTTCATGGATTATCAACATCCGAAATTGACACCATTGCTAAGGTTGAAAAGTCATCAACAAAAGAAATTTTGTCTAGACTAAAAGATGCAGGATTGCAATCTTTACCAGGTGCTGGGGCTGAAATTTTAACCGACAATGTGAAAGAGATTATCAGTCCAAAAAAAATTACTAGTGATGAATGGCTACGTATTATGGAAGAAGCACATACTCTTGGAATTCCAGCATCTGCCACAATGATGTATGGGCATGTTGAATCAAATCAGGATATTGCTGAACACTTTAGAAAAATTGTAGAACTACAAAAAAAGACAGGTGTTTTTATGGCATTCATTCCTTGGAGTTTTGAACCAAATAATACACAGATGCAAAAAGAAGGAACAATTAATTTTGGTGCTGGTGGAGTTCAACTTCTAAAGATGATTGCAATATCTAGGCTTGTATTTGATGGCTTGATTCCACACATTCAATCATCGTGGCTAACAAATGGAATTGGAATGGCACAGTTAGCACTACAATATGGTGCTGATGATTTTGGAGGAACACTCATTGGAGAAGAAGTTGTATCATGTACTGGGTCTCGTTCTACAGAGCTCACTGATAAAAAAATTATTGATTCTATTCATAAGATTGGATATAAGGCAGAAGAAAGAGATAATTTCTATCAAACTGTCTGCATGCATTAAAGTCCATAGCTTGACCACTTCGAGTCAACCATTTTCTTTGTATCAATATCAACCTTAACCTCTTCTTGAATCTCTCGTTCAAAGCCTTCTTCCTTGGTCTTTTGCGTAGCATCTATTCCTAATTTTGAACCCAAATTAACTCTAGGTGATGCAGGGTCTAAAGTATCTGTAGGTGCATTGTCTATGATAGTTATGTCACGTGCAGCATCAGTTTTAGTTGTAACTGCCCAGATTACATTATTCATGTCATGTACGTTCACGTCGTGATCAACCACTATGATCATTTTAGTTAGTGACAATTGGCCCATACCCCATAATCCCATCATAACTTTTTTTGCCTGACCAGGATAGCGTTTTTTTATAGAAACTATTGCCAATCCTTGAAACCAACCTGCCGGTGGCATACTAAAGTCAATCACTTCCGGATGTAGCATTCTTATCAGTGGTAAAAATGAACGTTCAATCACTTTTCCAATGTATGCATCTTCTAAGATTGGCTTACCTACAACAGTTGTTAGATAAATAGGATTTTTCCTTTGCATTATTCCTGTAAGCGTAAATGTTGGGAATGGTTCTTCTGGTGTGTAAAAACCTGTATGGTCACCAAACGGTCCCTCATTTCTAATATCAGTGGAGTCTACATATCCTTCTAACACCATCTCAGCATTCGCAGGAACTTCAAGATCCACTGTCTTACATTTTACAGTCCTGATTCCTTTTTTTCTAGTAATGCCGGCAAAAAGATATTTGTCAAGTCCCTCTGGGACAGGAGCTATTGCAGAAAAAACAGTTGCTGGTTCTCCACCTATAATTATTGCAGCATCAATCTTCTTGTCTTTTTCTTTTGATATGTCATAATGTGCTGCGCCACGTTTGTGTTTTTGCCAGTGCATTAACGCATGTGTACTATCAACGATTTGTATTCTATAAACACCTAAATTTCTTACACCTGTCTCAGGATGTTTTGTAGCAACAAGTCCAAATGTAATAAATTTTCCAGCATCTTTTGGCCATGACTTTAAAATTGGAATTTTATCAAACGAGGGTGATTCATTTACTATTTCAGTGACAGGACCACTTTTTTCTAATTTTGGAAATGATTCACTCATTTTAGATAGCTCCGGTAATTTTCTAATTTTATTAAAAATTCCAGCAGGAATTTCCATCTTTGTCATATCAGCAATTCTTTGTCCAATCTCAGAAAACTCTGTTGTTTCAAGTCCAATCTCAAGTCTTTTTATTGAACCAAACGCATTTCCTAAAACTGGAATTTCATATCCTTTAACATTTTCAAATAGAATTGCTGGACCATTTGTATAAGATACTCTCCTCAAAATCTCAGCAATCTCTAAGTTGGTATCTACTTCTGTTTTTACACGCTTTAATTCACCAGCTTTTTCCAATTCATCTACAAATTGTCTAATGTCATCAATAGGCACGACATTTGTGTTTGAGAATATAGTATAAGCTTAACTCGATTTATCCTAGTTGGTATATTGAAAAAATTCTTAACGTAAGTGTTTTAATTACTTTAAATGACACATTTCTCATGGACAACAAGAAAAAATGTGCTGTATGTAAGGGTAAAGGCAAGATAGAATTATTGGATACATCATGTCCTTTTTGTAACGGTACTGGTGAATTTACAAAAATTTCAGAAAGTTATTTCAAATCTCACATCTGTCAGTGTATTTTCTTAAATCGAAAAACTTGTCCTTTATGTGGAAAGAATTGTCATCATGATACACCAAATAAACCAAAAATATTGTTAGGTCCAACGTAGTTTTACTTAAAATTAAGGCATAGGAGGAAGTTCACTTTTCTTACCATGACCACCTGAACCAAATCTACAATAAAAACACAAATCTGATTGCATATGTTTTAGTATTACAACTTTGATTGCACCAATTTTTAATGCAATTTTTGTCAGTATTTTGTATTTCATTGGCATTGCAGGTATTACTTCATTCATGTAAACATTGTAGTGTTCAGGACAAAATTTTAGAGTAACACGAGCATCTTTTCCAGTTTCATTTACTTGTTTCGTAAATTTGACTTGTTCCCTGACATATTCATGCTTGGGGCAAGGACAATCTTTTCCACCAGGATGCTTATACGCAGGCGTATTTTTCCAATCAAAATCTGGAAATTCTTTATCAAAGTCATCCATGCTATACAATAATAATACATTTTATAAAAATTCGATCAAATCATGCTCTGATTATAAGCACAATCTAAATAAAGCACATGTCATTTATTCAATCCATATGGCATCTAAGAGATCTAGAAAAACCACTAGAAAAACGACTAGAAGAAAGACTGCTAGAAAAACGACTAGAAGAAAGACTGCTAGAAAAACAACTAAAAGAAAAACAACTAAAAGAAAAACAACTAAAAGAAAAACAACTAAAAGAAAAACAACTAAAAGAAAAACAACTAAAAAAAAGAAGCCTGCTAAGAGAAGAAAGAAAGCCATTAAATCAAAAATTGC
>JAANXC010000027.1 GCA_018263495.1 Nitrososphaerota archaeon | reverse complement strand
ACAAGATATGGTTCATTTTGGGAAGACATACCTGAGGAAATTAAACCATATGTTAAAGAGGAATTGGTAAAACTCCGAAAAGAAAGAGAACAAAGAGCACAGAATAAATCTCAATAAAATTTTAAATCACAAAACAATAACTATTGTGTATGGTAACTGATAATTTGTCTGAGAAGACTTGGAAAAATGACTTTCTACCTAACTGTAGAAATAAAACATTTACCGTATCTCAGTTAATTGGTGCACTTAGAATGGGAATGGATCCAAAACTAATACCAGCAGATGCTAAACCTCTAGTTGATAAAAGACTCAAAGAGTTGGGATATTCATAGTCAAAATCACACCATTTGGTCATTGTATTATCAGCAAAGATCTAAAAGAAAGTATAAAATACAATTATTAGCATTGATGGTAAATGGTAACTGAACCTGAATTTAGATCAGTTAGTGTAGAAGAGCTTCTAGGACGTCCATTAAATGATGTTGAAAAGAAAGTAAAAGTCGATACTCTTTTTGTAGAAGGCTCTTTAAAAATACCCTTACCATGTCCAAAAGTGTCAATCATTGGTTCAAGAAAGGCATCTCTACAAGGAATTGAAAATGCTCAGAGACTTGCAAAAACATTGATTGAAAATCAAGTGGTAATTGTTAGTGGACTTGCTGAAGGAATTGATACAGCAGGTCATGAAACAGCTATTAAGATGAATGGAAAAACTATTGCAGTACTTGGAACGCCATTGAACAAAACTTTTCCTGCTAAAAATTTTGAACTTCAACAAGAAATTATGAAAAATCATCTTGCTGTTTCACAATTTCCTGTAGATTATCCAACCAATAAGAAAGATTTTGTAATACGAAACAAAACAATGGCTCTTATTTCTGATGCATCTGTAATTGTAGAGGCTGGAAAATCAAGTGGTTCGTTACATCAGGGATGGGAAACACTTAGACTTGGACGACCATTATTCATTTGGGAATCTGTTGTAAACAACAAAGAATTGGATTGGCCACAAGAAATGATGAATTATGGTGCAATGAAACTTTCTGATCCAATTGATGTGTTAGAAGTATTACCAACACGTTTTGAAATGATTGATGTATTTCAATAACTATTATGAATATCTCTGAAATTGAGTTTGGTACTTTGTGGACGTATTCTCCTTGGGGAAGTACAGAAGAAGAGTTTCGTTCAAAGACTATGAAAGCAAGTTTAAAGACTGATGCAAAAAGAGCAGAAGATAAAATTCCAATGTCTGAGTATATAGCAAGAGGAATCAAGAAGGATTTAAGAAAACTCCCTTTTGCTCATTTCTTTGAAGTCAATCCAGTTCTTGTTCCAATGCCCAGTAGTTCTCTAACTAAAACAGATACGCTTTGGGTTCCATTAAATTTAGCAACTGCTTTAGTAAAAAATGGTCTAGGAGTAAAAGTTAGCCAATGTCTTCAACGAACAAAACCTATACGAAAATCTCATGCAGGTCCAGCTTCAAAGAGACCAAAAGCTCATGAACATTATGGTTCCATATCAGTTCAGAAAGAACTAACTGATCCAGCTGAAATTCTATTAATTGATGATTTCATCACTAGAGGAGCTACATCAATTGGTGCAGCAAATAGATTAGCAGATGCATATCCCGGTGCCAACATACGTGTTTTAGTTATGATGAAAACAATAACCAATCCAGAAAATTTTAGAAAAATTTATGATCCATGTATAGGGAAGATTGAATATTCTAATGGAGAGTGTTATAATGATTGTATTGAATAAAAATTTGATTGTTTGACTATAAAATTAAAACATTTTTGGTGATTGTTTTGGTATCAGTTAGGAATAAATTATTTTATTATTATTCATTTACCATTAATAAAATTCTAAATATTTGGAATTTTACTTCTCAATAATATTTTTTTCAATAACTCATAGTAATGCCAGACATAGAACATCACGAACTATCTGACAAACCAAAAATAAACGGGCAGAAAATCTCAGGCAGGCTATCTTATGCTGGTATATCACGAAACGGCAGAATTTACCTTCCAGAAGAATTGGCAAAAGGTGACGGACTAGAATTACCAATATTACTTAATCACAGCAGTATAGGCGGTGCTGAGGGTATCGGTGAGAATCTTTTACCAAATAATTATCGTTCTCAATTGGAACGCGGTCAAGACGTACAACTTGGAACGGTTCGATTATCATATGATCCTGATACCTTTGTACTATCTTATGAGGGAATAATTACTGATCCATTTTATCGCTCAAAGGATATACTTGAAAATTTACATGTATCTCAGGGAATAATTTATGATGCTGCAAATTCCCCTCAAGTGTGTGGAGAGTTTTCATGCTTTACACTAATGAAAAACTCAATCTATCAAGAGATGTCATTGGTTTTTCGCTCAGGATTTCCACTTGTAACACTTGCTGCTGAAAAATATACTTCTCAAAAGCAATCCCTCTATACTAAAACCATGAAATCAAAAGATGAGTCTCATGACTGTACTAGTAATGAGACACAACCATCTGATGTGCCAATTACTGATGCAGATAAATCACAATGTCCAGAAGGTCAAGTT
>JAANXC010000026.1 GCA_018263495.1 Nitrososphaerota archaeon | reverse complement strand
TTACGTTTGGTCTTTGTAGCTCTTCTTTTTGTCGCTCTTTTTTTAGCCATATTACAGATTATCCCCCTTACACAAAACCTTACCTGTTACCCTACTTTGGAAGTTTGGGCATACAAAACATGGTATGAATTGTACCTCCTTCTTAAGCACTGGGCAATCAACAAATTCCTGTTTCATCCTCTTTAGCATTTTTGGGCTTACACCTTTAATTTTCAATTTTCCCTTTTCATCCATCATACCCGACTCTTTCAATTCTTCTTTTACTTCCTTTGAAAGCATCTGTCTTTTGTCGACACTTTTTATTTCGACTTCATACTTGAACTTAAGCTCATCTGACATAGGTAATCTGCAAATTCTATCTCATTTAATATTAACTGTATGCGATCTATAATTTTCTGTTAAGCTTAATATTGTTTAGAATAAATTTCAAAACAGAAAACAGTTGCTAGCAATTTTTGATGTTGAGGGAGTTCTTTATGATGCAGAATATCTTCCTTTGTTAGCTGAAAAAGTGAATAAAGAAAACAAAATCTGGGAAATTACAAAAAAAGGTATAGAAGGAAAAATTGATTGGGTTGATGGTCTCAAAGAACGTGTTCACCTTCTTCGTGGCATGGATTATGATACATGCATTCAAGTTGCAAATTCTTTACCAATAATGACTGGTGCCAAAGAGGCATGCCGTGTATTAAAAAATGCTGGCTGGAAAATAATGGCAGTTTCTGGTGGTTTTACAATCATCACTGATAGATTAAAAAAAGATCTAGGTATTGATTTTGTGTATAGTAACGAACTTGTCTTCAAAGACGGTAAGCTTGACGATGTTATTGTAAATGTTGATGCGGACAAAACAAAATCAGCTATTATTAAAATCAACGAATGGAATGAGAAAAAGGAAGACATTACTGTAATAGTTGATGGAGCAAATGATGTCAAGCTTTTTGACATTACTGGTTTTGGAATAGCCTTTCGTGCTCAAGACTTGGTCAAGGATTTAGCCACTATAACTCTTGACGAAAAGGATCTATCAAAAATTATCGGTCTGATTAATACGCATTATAACATAAAACTGGAATTACAGGCATCTGTGTAGCAAATCTAAATGTTTTAACTTCAGTGTTCAAAACAAATAGAATGGCACTAGAAATCATTCCAGTAAAAATTCAAAAAGAAATTGAATCTGATGATGACCTAGTAGATTTAATTCTACAATCATCAGAAATTAATGAGGATGACATACTTGTTTTTTCTCAAAAAATAATTTCCAAAAATGAAGGCCGCATTCTAAGTTTGTCGTCAGTTAAACCTTCTCTTCTTGCCGATGGCATAGCAAGCTCATATGGTAAGGACCCAAGATTAGTGGAATTGATACTTTCAGAAAGTAAAAGAATTGTAAGAATGGAAAATGGTATAATTATAGTTGAAACCAATCATGGGTTTGTTTGTGCTAATGCTGGTATTGATGAAAGCAATGTACAAGACGGTTATGCAACATTGTTACCTGATGATCCTGACAAGTCAGCTAACCTATTGAAAGATAGAATTAAACAAAAAACTGGAAAACATACAGCTGTGATAATTTCTGATACATTTGGAAGACCATTTAGGTTAGGTCAGACAGATGTAGCAATTGGGATTGCTGGTCTTGAACCAATCTTAGATTATAATGGTAAACCTGACACATTTGGAAAAATCATGCAGGTAACAGCAATAGCAGTGGCTGATGAGATTTGCTCAGCATCGGAACTTGTAATGGGAAAAGTTGAAAAATGTCCGATTGCAATAGTTCGAAATTATGACTTTAGTTACTCTGATGTAAAAATTCAAAAAATGTTACGATCAGATCATGATGATCTATTTCGATAATTACAAATAATTATTACACTCTAGAATCTGCACATGTCATGGAATCATTAAAAACAGAATTACACTGTCATAACATTTTTTCAAATGGACATGTAGGCACTCTGGAACCAATTTATGATTGTAATGTTACAATTCCCAAGCAATTAGAACAGGCATATCTAGCTGGTCTTGATGTGCTTTTTGTCACTAATCATAATACTATTGATGGCTACAGACAGATGCTTGAATATAAAAAAAATCATCAAAAGTTTGATGTATTAAAGGTGTATCCAGCAGAAGAGGTTACAACAGATAATGAATCACATGTACTAGTCTATGGGATTGATCATTCTATCAAATCTGGACTCTCATTACATGAAGTATTAGATGAGGCAAAAAAGCAGAATGCTGTAACTATTGCCCCTCATCCATTTAGTTTATTGGATGCATTGCGTGAGGATTCCGTTTATTGTGATCTGTTTGAAGTGTTTAACAGCTCTAATGTCGATGTGTATTCTAATCTTAAGGCAAAAAAATTCGCAAAGGAGAAATCTTTGCACGTAGTTGCAGGCAGTGACTCTCACGTGCAATCTACTATTGGCAGATCCACTAATCTAATTCATTCGGAGAATAAACTAGACAGTGTGATAGATGCAATGAAACATCATAAAATAATCATCGAAAACACTGGATATGTACAACCCAAAGAGGCACTAGAACACATAAGATACAAGATTCAAAACTCAGCCTTTTTCATAGACAAGTATACTTCACAGTTTTATCCACGAGCATTATGGTCTATCAAACTGCTTTACAAATTGTATATGGTTAATCCTGAAGGCATATTTTGGAATATGTTTTACAGAATGTCTATCGTTGCACTCAAAAGAATTTCTAAAAAAATAAATTTTGAGGGATACGATCACCGTCTATTTCGAGAACGTAACTTAGCAAACATCTTAAAGATGGCAATTTGATTCTATACTAGGTGGTTGAAATTTCCGAATCAGTAAAAACATTAGATGCAAGAGGATTGTTTTGCCCATCACCAGTTCAACAAACAAACGTTGAACTTTCAAAGATGCAGGTTGGTCAAATACTTACTGTCCTTGCTGATGATCCTCAAGCTGAAGAGGATATAAAACAATGGGCACACAAGCTTGGTCATGAAATAGTAAAGCAAGAAAAAAATGGAAATGAAATCCATTTTGAAATTAAAAAAGTAAAATAATTTTATTTCTGTTCTGTTAAATATTTATCCGCATCAATTGCAGCCATACATCCAAATCCAGCTGCAGTCACAGCTTGCCTATACCTATGATCATGAACGTCACCCGCACAGAAAACACCTGGTACGCCAGTTTCTGTATTATTTTTTAAAACAACATAACCATTTTCGTCCAATTCAACCTGACCTTCAAGTATTTTACTATTAGGTTCATGTCCTATAGCCACAAACAAACCGCCTGCTTCAAGGGTAATCTTTTCACCATTTTTCACGTTTTTTAGAATTACTTTCTGAAATTTTTGATCCCCTTGAATATCCTCAACTGTGCAGTTGAAATGAACTTTGATTTTTTCATTGGAAAGTGCACGCTCCTGCATTATCTTACTTGCTCTAAACTCATCCCTTCTATGTACAATATGTACGGTTGACGCAAATTTTGTAAGAAAAGTTGCTTCTTCCATCGCTGAGTCACCACCTCCTACTACAATTAGTTCCTGGTTTTTGAAAAATGCACCATCACATGTAGCACAGTATGAAACACCTTTACCTGCAAATGTTTGTTCTCCATCCAGCCCAATTTTTCTTGGATTTGCGCCAGTACAAACTATAACTGAATTTGCCTCAAAAGTGCTTGAAGCGGTTGACACCTTTAGTGGCTTATTTTTAAAATCTACAGATACAACCTCGTCATCAATAATTTTTGTTCCCATTTTCTCTGCCTGTTTTCGCATTATTATCATTAGGTCTGGACCCATTATTCCTTCATCAAAGCCAGGATAATTTTCAACATCTGTGGTGTTCATTAACTGACCTCCAGGCAAGATGCCGGAAATTAATAATGTATTGTGGCGTGCACGTGAACTGTAAATTCCAGCAGTATAACCTGCTGGACCTGCACCGATTATTATGATATCGTATTTTGTTTTTTGCTCAGACATACTTTCTTGACTATTAATTGTATTTTAAAGATGTAGTTTGTCAAGTAATGCTTGATGTTTGTTGCAAAGTTTTCCAATTTTTAATTGTGAGTATAATAGATCCTTTTGCCAATGTGCGTTGTTTAGCCTGCAGTCCAAACTATCACAAAATATATCACCTGTCATGTAATAGAAAATAGATTGTAATAGATATCCCTCAGCTATTTTTGAAAGTCTTTTGTCATGATAATCTAGAAATTCTCCATTATAGTTTTTTTTAACATTTTGTATGTCAAGTCCTTGCATTTTACATTTCATGGCATCAAAATAATATTCCCTAGGTCTAGCTGGAGCCTCGATCATTCCTGTTGTAGATATAATGGCTGGATTAGAGCAAATTACCGCCCTTCCATGATATCTATTATCAGTAGTATCATAGGTACAGGTTAGCTTGTTTGTAAAAACAATATGCAAGTTATTTGAATCCGAGTCATTTTCTGTGATGATATCATAAATAATATTTTGGATTTCAAATCCATCGTACATCACAACATCTTCAATCTTTTTAGCATTCTCAACCATAGTTGTTTTTTCCATCAGTTTGGTATCATCGCAAACACTTTTCTCAAAATCTATTTCCTGTTTGTTTGGCAGGTGTTCCTTGAATGGCATTTTAGGATCAAAAATTCTACAGCCAGAAATCTTCTCTATCGTTTTTCCGTCCAAGTTATTAAAAATGCATTTTTTAATCTCTATGTCCACGTGAAAAGTTTCTTGAAGGAAATTTTTTAAATTTAAAATTTGTATTTCCTGAACAGCGGGCTCGTCATATAGAAAAATTTTAGAAACTTTCAATCAGATTTTTTTGGAATTTTACGATCGTATTCTTTTATTTTTTCGTCAGTAATCTCAGCTGCCTTTTTTCCAGAATATAGCATAGAACCAAAAGTCGGTCCCATTCGTGCTAGTCCATGTGTTTCAGTAACTGACATGCCAGCAACAACAAGACCAGGAAAAACTTCGCCTGTTTTCTCAACAACATGTTCCTCGCCATTTTCAACCCACATAGGATTCATTCCTTTCCACTCCACCATATCTCTGTCAACAAGTCTCTTTACAGCAACAGAGTCATGTCCTGACGCATCAATTATCATCTTTGCTTCTAGTGCAATTGGATCAACACATGTAATGTTTCTTGGTAATGCAGACACTGGCATCCAGTTCACAACAATTCCAGCAACTCTTCCATGTCTTAAAACTAAATCATCAAATTTTGTAAGATTTAAAAATTTTACACCCGCATCACATGTAGATGCAATTAACTTTGAGACAGCATGAGGACCTGGAGTTAAGTATAAGCCATCACCGACTTTTTTATAAGGAATTCCAAGTTCATCCCAAATTTTTTGTGCAGGTGCTCTTACTGTAACTGGGTTCATCATATATCCACCTAGCCAATAACCACCGCCGAGATAGTTGTTTTGTTCAATAACTAAAATTTTGTACCCCATTAACGATAATTCACGCGCAGCGGTTAGTCCGGCTGGACCTGCACCAATAATTATTACATCACATTCAGCTCTTTCTTGCAAAACAGTGTAGAATTCTTCAGCAATAGCGCGTGTTATTTCAACTTCCTTTGCATCAACGAAAATTTTTTCTGGTCGTTGTTTATTTACAGATTCTTGCACAAAAACACACAGTAGCGAGAGCTTAATAGTTTTTCTTGCTCAAAAATTAGGTAACACTAATGTAAATTCATCATTCAGGCAATTTGCAACTTGATAATTCGTTATGTTAGTCAAAATTCCTATTGTCATAAATTTATATCCGTTGTTAAATTATGAATTTAAAGATGGCACAACAGCTAAGACCATCAAAATCGGCTTCAAAAAAGCCAAAGATTGATTGGTCACGAAGAGAGGAAGCTGATAACTTTGCTCATACGGTAAAGCTTTATCGACAGGGCAAAGTTGAGCATGATAATTTTAGACGTTTCCGTCTACAACATGGTGCATATGGTACAAGAATGTCGGATGATTATGCAATGGTTAGAATTAAAATTCCTGCAGGTCAGATTTATCCTTACCAATTAGAAAAAATTGCTCAACTAAGTGAGATGTATTCAATAGGCAGTGCCCATGTATCAACTAGAGAGAACGTTCAATTACATTGGGTTGTTCTTGAAGATGTTTCAGAAATCATGCATGGGCTTGCAGATGTTGGATTAACATCTCGTGAAGCATGTGGTAATACAGTTAGAAATGTTATGTGTAGCCCATTGTCAGGAGTTTGTAATGATGAAGAATTTGATGCAACACCATATGCAATTGCAACGGCAAGATTTCTTCTTCGAAATCCGTTGAATCAATCACTTCCACGAAAATTTAAGTTTAATTTTTCTTGCTGTGAAAAACATGGAATGACTAGGATAGTCGATGTGGGATTAATTCCTCAAATTAGAAAACTTGATGATGGGACAAAACAACATGGATTCAAAATATTTCTTGGCGGTGGTCTTGGAAATAAATCATTTGTGGGCCATCAGCTTGAGGATTTTACACCAGAAGAAGATCTTCTATACACATCAATCGCCGTTCTACAAATTTTTGATAGGATAGGTGATAGGAAGAACATGGCTAGGAACAGAATGCGTTATCTTGTTAATGAAATGGGATGGGATAAATTCAAAAATTTGGTTCTGAAGGAGAGAACGATTGTTAGGGCAACGCAATCAGTCATTATAAGATTAAACATTAACCAGAAACCAAATGAAATTAAAAGACCCATTTCTGTTTCCAGCGAAAATGGTTCAATACCTGATGGTTATGCACGATGGTTAAAGACTACTACCTACAAGCAAAAACAAGAAGGATACAGAGCTGTTTTTGTCACACTAGAATCTGGAGATATAACTGCAAATCAACTTCGTGCTATGGCAGATATTACTAAGGACTTTTCAGCTGAAGGTTTTGCACGTAATGGCTTCTCACAAGATATTATACTTAGATACGTACATGAAAGTGATCTACCAAAACTTTACTCTAGGCTACTTGAAGCGGGTTTAGCAAATTCAGGTTCACTGACTATGGCTTCGGCTGTTGGTTGTTCTGGCACCTCATCTTGTAATCTGGCTCTTACAAACTCTCATAGGCTGGCGAAAGAGATTCAACGAAAATTCTTGGAGTTAAAACTAGATGAAGATGACGATTTAAGAGATGCGACAATAAAAATTAGTGGATGTCCCAATTCTTGTGGACAACATGAAATTGCCACTATTGGTTTCTTTGGTGGCGGTGCGAGGGTTGGCAAAGACATGTACCCTAACTATAGCATGTCCCTGGGTGGAAGATTTGATGATAAATCCATGCTTGGTGTTACATGTATGAGAGTACCTGTAAAACGTACCATACCTATCATCTTAAAGATCATTGAACTCTATAAAAAAAATAAACAGTCCAATGATACTCTTTCTCGTTGGATTGACAGGATTGTACACGGTAATGAGTCATCGGAAATAAAATCTGTCAAGGATATGCAGAAAGTACTTTCACCATTAGTTATTCCACCGTCGAAGGATGATGATCCAGACTTTTATGCTGATTATGGAAGTGATACCAGCTATCACACAGTTACGGGCAAAGGTGAATGTGCAGCTTGAGCAACGAAATAACACATCCAACTGTAGATGTAGATACAATTAGATCAAAAATCAACGATGATTCTGTAAGACTGATAGACGTAAGACGTGAAGAAGATTACAATCAGGGGCATATTCCTAATGCAGTGAACTTGCCACTTGCTAGTCTTTTGTCCGGTGATTCGCCAGAAAGTGCCGTTAAATTATTCGAAGAATTGGGAATCGCAGATGATACCAAAGTTGTTGTTTATGATGATACGTTTGGTGCTTTAGCATCAAGAGTGGCGTGGACTCTTCAATACATAGGACACAAAAATGTTGCACTACTTGAAGTAACCTATTCACAATGGAAAGAACTTGGTCTTAAAACCAGCACAGAAAAACCAAATATCAAATCTGCAAAACATTCACTTAACTTGAATCCTGAAATCATGGCTACTGCCGAATACTTAGAAAATGCAAAGGAAAAAGATAATGTTGTTTTGATAGATAATAGGGAACGACTCAACTTTTTAGAACAGCATATTCCTGGCTCGATTAACATACCATATAGAACACTGGCAACAGACGGGAAAATTTTGAGAACAAAAGAAAGCATGAAAAATCTCTTGAAAAATAGAGGAATTTCGGAGGATGCTGAGATTATAACATATTGTGGTAGTGTTGGCACATTATCAGGTTTAGCATATTATGCTCTCAAATCCATAGGTGTTCCAAACGTAAAGTTATACGTTAACTCATTTAAAGAATGGAAAAAACTTGAAAAGCCAATTGGTAAGCAAGAAAATGCAGCGTACTGGGATCTTTCAGCTGAATAGTTTATTTAATTACTAGCCAAATCACTACGAAGTTTCTTAGTGACAGTAATTTCCATATTGTCAAACATTGCCAACATTTTTTTCTGATTATCTCGTAAAAAGTCAATCCCCTTGTCTTTTAATCTTATTTTGAATAACCTAACTTCTCTATGTTCTTCTAAAAAGTCATCTATCATTTCTTGTCCACATTTGGTTGGATCAACGAACAGATTACAATACTCGATCGTCTTCTCCAATTCTTCCTCTTCAATTGAAGATTTGATCAATTGTATAGCTTCTGCAAGATTTTTGAGGTTTTTTACTGGTACTGGTAACGACTTTTTTGGAATTCCCAACATACCTCTTTTTATCGTTCCAATTTTGTTTGCAATTTCCGGAACCAGATCATATGTATCTATTGTACTCCAGACTTGCCTCTTCTCATGTTTTACAACCAAGCCTCTTTTCATTAGTCTGGTTAAACATTTGAGTACATCTTCTTTGTCTAAAAATGTAGTCCATACAATAGATCCAATTGTGTGATATCCCTGTCGAAGAGATTCTATAACAACAACCTCTACTATTCTTTTGAATCCTTCCTCAAGTCTTACATTCATGAAGTCCTTATCTTTCACAGCTCGTTTTGCATTTTTAACATCAATTTCTATTGAACGTACAAGAGCATCAAGTGATTCTGAAATTTGGTTCAACATAGAAAGATAACATGATCGATTATACCAAGCCATTCCAAATGTTGGATCAGAGTCAATTGCTTTGTCTGCACAATCAAGTGCCTTTCCGTAAACTTTGCGCTCATAGAAAACCAGACTCTTAAGATTCCATGCATCAGCATTTGTAACGTCAATATCCAGTACCTTATCATACGCTCTCATTGATTCTGAATAATCTTCCAAATGAAATCTGGAGTATCCTAATTTCAAAAGTGCATCAACATCATTTGGGTTAATCCTTAAGATCATCTCAAATACATGTGAAGCATCTTCCAGCTTCTCGTCTGCCATTAAATTAATTCCCTTACTGAACAGTTTGTTGCGGTTAAAATCAGCATCAATAAGACTACCTTCATCTTTTTTAACTAGGCTTGTTTCGGTAGATCCTTTTTTCAAACCAAATAATTTTCTGTCTATTTTCTTTTTTTCTGGTTTTTCCTTTTTTTCTAGAAAAAACTCTGGAATCTCGTCTGATTGTTCATTTGATGGATTATCCATGTATTTTCATTATGGAAATAGTTCTAGTTAAAAACTCTTTCAAAAAATCACTATTTTTTGCATTTTTTCACCGGAAAAATATAAAAATACTTCAACTTGAGACGAATAACATTGCCTAAAGGAATAGAGATTTCAGGTAAATCACCATTTGGAACTTCCTCTGGCGTATATGAGGTTAAAATTTCTATATCTCAAGATAAACCATCTGATGATAGCATAACAAGCAACTCTTTCAATTCCTTATGGAAGGATAATTTTCATCTTAGAGTTTCTGATGGACATTTTTCTGAAATTTTAGGTACTGATTCTAATCCAATACCTGCTAATGTGTTTGGCTTGGGATCTATATGGATTATAATTCAGGATCAATTTTCTTCAGTCAACACATCATTCGAACTTCATATTTCTCAAGATAACAAACTTTTGTCTGTTCCACAAGGAAAACCAAAACCAGTTAATGTCACAAAAGTGAAAAAAGTTAGGGCACCACCTGGTCGGCCTGGTCCACAAGGTGAGAAAGGTGGTAAAGGTCCTGCTGGATATCCTGGTATAAGAGGTGAGAAAGGTGGTAAAGGAATAACAGGTGACAAGGGTGACAAGGGAGACAAAGGCATTCCAGGTCCACAAGGTGAGAAAGGAATCAAAGGTCCCGCTGGAGACAAAGGAGACAAAGGCATCACAGGTCCAGTCGGTCCACCAGGTCCAAAGGGTTCAACAGGTCCACCTGGCGATAAGGGAGACAAAGGAGTTCAAGGAAAGTCTGGCGACAAAGGTCTCACTGGTGTAACAGGTCCACTTGGCGATAAGGGTACTCAAGGTCCTCAGGGTCCACCTGGTCCTAAAGGTCTTACTGGAGTTCCCGGTCCACAAGGCGACAAGGGAATGCGAGGTTCTATTGGTCCAGTGGGAGAACGTGGTCCAACAGGAAAACCTGGAGACCCTGGTCTTCCAGGTCCACAAGGAATTCAAGGTCCACAAGGTGAACGTGGTCATACTGGCCCTCAGGGTCCACCTGGCGAAAAAGGTCTTGTCGGTGATAAAGGTGAAATTGGTGACAGAGGTCCAAGAGGACCACCTGGTCCACCTGGCGAAAAAGGTTCTCAAGGAGGAATGTCTGAAGAAAGTAAAAGGTTAGTCAAAGAGTTACTAGAGTTACTTGCATCAAAAAATATTATTTCAACCGAAGAGCAAATCAAGCTTACAAGTTATCTATACTAGATTATACACTAGTAACAAAAATCATTTTATGTTCCTTTAGTTTTTATGATAGTCAGAACATCTTCATCATGCAGAATATGTTTTAGTCCAACTCTTTGACCACCAAACTTCACACTCTTTCCCCAAACAAGTCCATATCTAAAGTCCTTCCTAAGTTTCCTATGCAATTTATTGCAAACATCTAAAACAGAATTTCCACTCCTTATGATTAGCGGTTCCTTGTAATCCGTTTTGCCACCTTTTGGGCGCATATAGATTCTGATAAACTGCAGTTCATCGTATATTCTGTCTCTTAATTCTGAAATATTGTCATTTGCATTAGCAGATACAGGAATAAATTCAGTTTTGAGCTTTTTTGACACCTTCTTGAGAAATTTTTTATCAACCAAATCAATTTTGTTCAAAATTGTGATTGATTTTGCATATGTTTTGTTGCCTGTGAGGAAATCAACTAATTGTTCTGAATCAATATCCTCACGAATTACAACTCTCGCACTAGTATATCCATAAACGTTGAGAATATCCTTGACAAGTTTTTCTGACATTTTTTTCAATTTAACTTGCTGGGCAATTGCAATTCCACCAGTTGTAGATTTCTCAATTAGGATATTTGGTGGCTGTTGATTTAATCTAAGACCAATATTTGATAATTCATTCACTAGGACATCTTCATGGTATGGCTGAAATACATCAAGGACTAATAATACAATATCTGCACTTCTTGCAACTGATAGAATTCTTTTTCCAAGACCCTTGCCACTAGATGCACCCTTGATAATACCTGGTAGATCAAGCATCTGAATTTTTGCCCCACGATAATCTAGAATTCCGGGAACAACAGTTACTGTTGTAAACTGAAATGCACCTACAGACGATTTTGACCCTGTTAGAGCATTGAGTAATGTTGATTTTCCAACACTGGGGAGTCCAATAAAAACAACTGTTGCATCACCACTCCTTCTAACATCGAAGCCATCAGATTTTTTAGAACTTTTTTTAATTTGAACAGCTTCCTGTTCCCTTTTCAGCTTTGCAATTTTTGCTTTTAATAATCCAATATGATGTTCTGTTGCTTTGTTAAGCTGTGTACGCCCAATTTCATCTTGGATGGCCTTGATCTTTTCTGGTATTCCCATAGTCTATTCGCTAAACGTTTCAGTTATTATGCGCTATGATTAAAAAAGATCGATTGGAAAAAAAGACATTTGCAGTTGATATTGATGGAACAATTACACTGAACGGCATGGGAACAATACATCTTGAGGCACTATCAAGGTTACGTTCACTAAAGGACGATGGTCATAATGTGGTTCTAGTAACAGGTAGGTCTTCTGTTGAGGGATTTTTGCTTTCAATCTTTGGTGGTTTAACCCATTTGTCTGTGGGAGAAAACGGCGGTTGCATAACTTATGGTGATAAAATCCAACATAAGATGCTTGGAAATAAGGGTGAATGTATTCATGCCCTAGCTACAATTCAATCCAAACTTGATGCTGAAATAAAAGAAAAACCAGTCTTCCCCAGAATGACGGAAGTAGTATTAGAACGAACTTTTGACATTGAGCAAGCCAAAAAAATCATTGATGAAGATAACCTCAATGTATCTCTAACTGACAGCGGTTATGCTTATCATATAAATTCCAAAGGTGTTGACAAGGGTTCTGGGTTTTTGGAAGCACTAAAAATGCTGGAAATAGACGTTAACAATGCAATTGCAATTGGAGATAGTGAAACAGACATTCCACTTTTTAAGGTAATCAAAAATAACATTGCAGTATCTAACTCAACCGAGAAACTGAAGAAATTGGCTAAAATTATTACAACTAAAAAATCAGGAGAAGGTGTTCTTGAAGGGTTAGATATGATGGCATCAGATCTTAGGTGAAATATGGCATTTCTTAATATTATAAATCAGGTTAAGGAGAACACTTCAAAAATTATTAGTGAAAA
>JAANXC010000025.1 GCA_018263495.1 Nitrososphaerota archaeon | reverse complement strand
TTTTCCTTCTCTAACGTCTTGTCAATCTCTCCCTTTACAGGCACTTCATCTTTGATTAATTCGGTAATCATCGGATTTTTTAACAAAGCATCTAGCAGCGTGTTGGGCTCTGTTGGACTGTCCAAAAGAGAATCAAAATGATATACTGCACCAACTGATAATGTGTCTCTGTTTGTATAAAGGAATCCACCTCCTAGATGGTTTAGTGTGATGTCGCCTGCAAAAAGATGTGCTGCCCCGCTATCCGCTCCTATTGCAAATGTGTCGTTAATTACATTTTCAGGTAATTTTACAACAGCTTTGACACCTTGATACAACTGTGTTGCTGAAAATTTTGGTCTTGCATGAGTAATCTGTGCAACTTCGGAATTTACACCATCAGCCGCTATTACTGCCTTTACTTGAAATTCATCTAACTCATCAGTCTGAATTGTTGTCCTTTCTTTTTCAGCATCCCAAGAAATGTCATTTACGTGAACGCCAGGGACTATTCCACCGCCACATTTTTGTGCGCTTTCATCAGCGCTTTGTGCAAACCAGGCATTTAGCTCATTCATAAGAACTGAATAGCCAAAATTTGATTGGTATTCATGCGCTGCTGTTAGATCCATGGAAAAAACTTTGTCTTTTGAAGTTGCGTGGAGAAGATACTGTGTAATTTTTCTCTGTAGTGGTGCCTCACTGACAAAGTTTTGCCCGTAAATATCTTCTACATTGTAGACTCTTCCGTTGTTTGGTTTTTTTGAATAAAGGATTCCACCAGAAATATTTTTTACACCTACCTTTTCACCTGCTTCAAGTAGGACAGCCTGTTTGCCCAAAGTTGATAATTGCTTTAGTGCGGCCAAGCCAGCTGACCCACCACCAATTATAGCTACATCATACTTTTCCATTAATTCATCCTGCCTGTACTACCTGTTGTTGTTTTTTGAGCTCTTCAACTAATAGTGGTATAACGTCTTCCATTCTTCCATTGATGAAAATATCACATTCATTCTTTATTGGTGAATTCTCATCTGGATTTATTGCAACAACAAACTCTGAATCCTGCATACCAGCTATATGTTGCATTGCCCCACTTATTCCAACTGCTACGTAAAGCATCGGACTTATTTTGCTTCCACTAGTTCCAATCACTCTAGCTGGAATCATGTAAGTTGAACTGATTGATTGGCTTGCAGGTAAAAGCTTTTTTGAAATTGGTAACGAAATTCCTATCTCTGCATCTAGTTGCTTGGCAAGTTCGGTTACAAGCTTTATGTTTTCGTCTGGTGCATCTTTGATTCCTCGTCCAAAGCTTACAACGGCTTTACGAATTTCAAAGTCAACCTCACTTTTGATAATCTTATGGCTAAGGACTTTTACTTTGAGATCATTCTTTTCTATTTTTGGTTCGTAAAATATTATTTCTCCACTCCTTTTTGGATCTGGTTTGATGGGCTCAAATACGCCTGGTATGATACTACAGCCTTGTGGATAATATTCACGCTTTATTGCTGGTGTTGTATTATTAAGGCAAAGAATTGTTGTCCATAAGAATCCTGAAAAATCTGGTCTGTACATTTCTAAAGTTTTTTTGAAATCAGTTGCTTTACCGTCAGTCTTAATTTGGTGTGTTACATTCAGGTCTTTGATTACGAGCTTGTTAATATCCGATGCAAGACCTGACTCTAATTCCACTAGTACGGTAGATGATAGATGTCGGCCAATGCTATCTGCTGCAAAAAATATGTAGCGGGGTTTTTTGAATTGTTTAGCATAATTTGGCTCAATCTTTGATGCGATCTCTTTGTCTAAAGCAATTTGACTAACTACTTTGGTGTGAATTGTGTTTCTCAAATCTTTTAGCTCTGGGTGATCAGCACAAACTACTATATCAGCACCATATTCAATTAACTCCTTAGAAAAATCCTTGATATCATTTCCTAGGATTACTGCAACTACTTTTTCATTTGAGGAATATCTTGCGTTGTAATCATCAAATAGTCTCCTTGCTTCTCCAAGCATTTCAAGACTTACAGGAAGAATCTTTCCATCAATGTGTTCCATTATAACGTAAACATGGCTATAGGCTTCGCACTCCGTCTTGCACGAGTCACATCCACTACAACGCCAGTCTTCACTCATTTAATCACCATCGCAGAAAGCGCCTCTTTCATCTTAGCAACTGCTTTGCGTATGTGTTCTGGATTTGAACCATCAAGAACTTCGGCTTGTCTTGTAGCCTTTCCTTTTGGTATACGCTCTACTTGGTATACTATAGTTGGTGAGCCGGCAAGTCCTACTAATGTTTTATCAACACCAAGCTCATCAATATTGTAAACTTTGAGATATTGTTTGTAATTTTTAGCCCTCTCATAAGCCTCTTTTTGATATTTTTCAAAAGCAATCCTCTGAGAAACTGTAGTATAATTTGATTTGTAGGATGGATCAATTGATATGAATACTGGAAGTGGAGCTTCAATTTCCTCGACAACATTTGGTACACCATTTAAGGTCAGTAAGCACTTGGCTACAACAGTTCTTTTTTCTAAATTCACATCATAGCTAATAACATTTCCAAGAAATGTGAATCCTAACTTCCATGCAGTTTGTGGACCTGTCTGACCCGTTTCACCATCAGAAGCTCTGTGTCCAGAAAACACAATGTCCATCTTTCCTTCCATCTTGTCAGTAATGCCTGTTCTTAGAGTCTCTGCAGTTGCAAGCGTGTCTGCTCCCGCAAAAATTCTATCACTGTACAGGTGTAGTACATCTGCATCACAAGTTTGCTGGGCTTGTTCTAATGCTAGTTCAGCCAGTGGCGGACCCATTGAACAGACAGAAATCTTTGCATCATACTTGACTTTGGCATAAAACGCAGCTTTAGCAGCTATTCCACTGTGAGGACCTAACGTATTTTTGGTTTCATTTCTATTGAGTGTTCCATCAGGCTTGTAGCTTACATTTCCTTCAGAAAAATCTGGCTCTAATTTGACAATTACAGCAAGATTTAGTGGTTCCATGATCTGTCAGTATATTATATTTTTTCAATCAATTTTAAAATACTAAATGCAATTTGTTCAAACTGAGTTTTTTTTTCCATGGATACCATTAAGACATCATCTTTAATAGGAAAACTCATCACAATGAGTTTTTCTCTAAATGACATGGAGAACTTTACTTCTCCAAGATCATCGTCAAATTCACGTCTCATCTTAACTCTTAGTGCAAGCTCCATGTAGAGCATTTCGTCTCTTTTCCTATCTCCAAGCCGTGTTTTACTAGGCGCCATGCCACCAGCAACTAGTCTGCCCTTAGAGTTAATTACACCTGCAAATCTAATCTTGGAATCAATTTTCCGAATTGTTGTACACAAATTTTCATAATCCATAGTTAACGGTCTCTAGTGCGATCTATTTATTGCGATCTATTTATGGATAATTATATGGAAAATGAATCGAATGCCACTGATTATTATAAAAAAACAGCGATGTTTTGGTCTGATATGATAACAATGATGTCCTCCAAACCCACAACACTTTCTGCTGTTGGACCATTACGTAACTTATCAACTAACTTGAAGAAAATTACAAGCGAACTAACTGAGTCAAATAAGGAGATTGTAGAATTTAATAATTTTTTAATTGAATACTATAAACAATTAGCAGATACATGGACTGGCGCTCAAAAAGAAGTATCCTCAAAGATATCTAAAGTACCACAAAATGAGGAGGGGCTTGAAGCTTACAAAAGAGTTTGGATTGACATCTTTGAGAATAATTTCACTGGACTGTTTGATTCTAAAAAATTCTCAGAGAATTATAATAAGCTTGTTTCGACAGAACTTGATCTTCTGAAAAGATGGAATGCAATAACTGATGTAATGTTAAAGTCTGCTAACTTGCCAACCAAGCAGGAGATTGAGGAAATTTATGAGGAGCTACATACCCTAAAGAGCAGAATTTCAAAGCTAGAGTCGTCTAAAAAGAAAGCTTGAAAAAATGCCAGAAAATAAATTTGACCCAAAAATTATTGGCGAGTTTCTAAATTTTAGCCGTAACTTTACGGAGGCTCCAATGAAAGTCTCTGTTCCACATGAGGTTAAGTTAGGTTCAACACAATTTGATGTTGTATACAAGGAAGATAAAATGCGATTACTTCATTTCAAGCCGCTTACATCAAAGCAAGTTAGAACACCATTACTTATTTCGTATGCAGTTGTTAACAGGTATCATATTTTTGATATTGACCCAAAGAAAAGCTGGGTAAAAAACTTGCTTGAACAAGGATTTGATGTTTATTTGATTGATTGGGGAACACCATCCAAGATTGATAAATTTCTAGGGTTTGACGAATACGTAAATCGTTATTTGGATAACTGTGTGGATTTTGTTTGTGATGAAACTAATGTGGATAAGGTATCAATTCAAGGTTATTGTACAGGTGGAACATTGGCTACTGTATATTCAGCACTTCACCCAGAAAGGGTCAAAAATTTAATCGCAACTGCGCCAGTAATTGATGGTTGGAAGGACACAACAGTTGTAAGTAATATTGCAAAATATTTTGATGCTGATAAATTGGTTGATACGGTAGGAAATATGCCGCCAGAATTCATTTATTACTGTTTTTCAATTTTGAAGCCATTTGAGCAAGGTGTTGAAAAATACATAAAATTTTTGAATAATATTGATAACGAAAAATACGTTGATAGTTTTCTTAAAATTGAAAAATGGCTAGATGAGACCCCGCCTATTCCTGGTGAGCTTTTCAGACAGTGGATAAAGGGTATTTATCAAGATAATTTGTTGATACAAAACAAGATGTATGTTGGGAATAAGCATGTATCATTAAAAAATCTCAATATGCCGGTTTTTACCCAAGTTGCCGTCGGTGATCATTTGGTTTCTCCGGAATGTAGTATGCCTTTACATTATGCAGTTTCAAGTACTGACAAAATATTGAAGTTATATCCCACAGGACACGTTGGAATGATAGCTAGTTCGTTTAGTCAAAAAACCGTTCTGCCAGAGCTTGGTCAGTGGCTTAAGGAAAGGTCATAAAAAAAAGGAAACATTCACACTAGTATTTTGGTGTGAATGCGGTTAACCAAGATTGCAATACACCTTTGTTAAGATCAGCAAAAGCCTTTGCATTCTCGTTGAAGGTCTTGATATTCTGACGAGTTGCATCAATTGTTGCTAATGCTATCTTGTTTTGAACATCTTGAACCTTGTTAATCTGTTCGTTTGTTTTGTTTACAGCACTTTCTGTTGCTTCTGGAAGAGCAGTGTTGATTCCGGTCTTGTTTGCAAATTCTCTTTGCAAAGCAATAGTTGAATCTACAATGTTCTGGAATGCTTCAGTATATTCTTGCTGTAAGCTTGTAACAGATGTTTGGTAGTTTGGGAATGATTTCTCAGCAGATTTAACCTGTTCTTGAACAGTTTCTTCTACAGTTGAGAAAACGTCATTCTTGACTGTTTTGTTTGATTCGTTACTCATGGTTTGCTATGATTGGTACGGCTATATATATCTAGTGGTAATAGAAACCATTCATAACCATTTGATACCATTTCAATTATTTTTAGGGTTGACTGGAATAACAATTACTTGTACCAAATCGCCTTCATCAACAGTGAGAGCTTGCCTTTCTGCCTCAGGAATTGAGATCCTTCCATTGCTACCAACAGTAGTCTTGAAAGCACCCCATGTGAGAAAGTTTGGCATCATATTTTGTAGATTGAAGGGATTTTGAAAATTTGTCTGAAATGGGTTCACATTATTCGTGAAATTAGACTGCATCTTAGACGTATTTTCTAGCCACTGCTTGAATAATTCAGCTGGATCGTATGGGTTTTTCTTTCCTTCCATTACCACTAGTAGGTTGATTACCTTATAAAATGATCGTTAATTAAGAAAATCTGACACAATTTGAAAGAATTTCTCTGGTTTTTCTACATATGGCGTGTGCGCGCAACCTATCATTTTGTAAAATCTGCAATCATTTATTCCTGATACAAAGGATTGTGCATATTCAATAGGAATTACAGGATCATTTTCGCCCCAAACAATTAATGTTGGAATTGTGATTAATTGTAATTTTTCAGTGACTACCTTGGAATTACTCAATCCTAGAAGTGTTGACATAAAGGCCATTTTTGCATTTGGCAATTGCATTCTTTCTATGAATCCAGAGACAATCTTTTCGTCTATCTTCTTCCTACCAGACATAGCCTGGAACGCATTCAAGGCTGTTTCGTTATTTGGATACAATGCAGCTGAAATGTATGAATTTAATGCCGGTGTTGAATGCTTCATCATGCCCGATGGTGAAACAAGGACAAGTTTTGCCACGTTCACATTATGATTTATGATATATTCTGCAGCAATTTCACCTCCAAGCGATGAGCCAATAATATTCAGCTTTTTGATTCCAAGTTTATTCACAAATTTGGATACAAATTCAGCAAAGTAGTCAGTTGTATAATCAACCATTGGTTTATCGCTATATCCGAAGCCAATAAGGTCCGGAACAATAACTCTGAATTTTTTAGCAAAAAATGGAATGACATTTTCCCATCTATCTGCAGAGGCTCCCAAGCCATGAAGTAAAAGAAGTGTATTCGTTGAAGTTCCCTCTTCAAAATATCGTATCTTGTTACCATCGATTTCGGTTGTTTTTACAGTCATTATTAGCTCGCTTCAAATGGCTAAGATATAAGATTTTACGGATTCGTTAATTGATGATTTTCATCATGAAATTTTTGCCTAACTAGTTATTAGATACATAACACAAATTCGGGCATGAATATGGGGTTCCTTTATTTGGCAACAGGTGTTGTTGCCGGAGTTTTGGGTGGTATTTTCCTTCTATCCTTTTTCTATAATCCTGAGAGCCTATTTATGCCGCCTTAGTTTTTAATTCAAAATCACAGTTCTTTAGCAACCATTGGCAAAAAGGCACCAGCATCAGATACAATTCCTAATGCTTGCCACGTACCACGATCCATCAATTTTGTAACAGTTGGCTGGTTTATGTCAACAACTATTACTTTGACATTAGCAGGAAGCATATTTCCAGTTGCAATTGAATGTAACATGGTAGCCACCATTATGACCATTGAAGCGCCTTTTAGAATTTCCTTGTATTTTTTTTGAGCAAGTGCAACATCTGTAATCACATCAGGCAAAGGACCGTCATCACGTAAGGATCCAGCTAAAACAAATGGTACTTTCTTTTTTATGCATTCATACATTATTCCTCTTGTTAGCTTTTTTGATTTCACCATTTTTTCTATAGATCCAGCTTTAAAGACGGCATTAATTGCTTCCATATGATTTCTGTGACCTCTTACAGCAAGAGTTCCATCACGAACGTTCATTCCAAGTGATGTTCCCAAAGTAGCATATTCAATGTCATGAACTGCAAGTGCATTTCCAGCCAAAACTGCATCGATATATCCATGACTGATAAGTTTTGAAACTGATTCAGTTGCACCTGTATGAATAATTGCAGGACCACCAACCAGAACAATTTTACCACCGTTCTTTTTGGTACGTCGTATATCCTCTGCAACTTTTTTAGCTATATGCTGTGTTGGTCTTTCACTAGAACTTCCACTTCCCATAAATTCAAATACATTCATTCCCTCTCTAGGTCTTTCTGGTGGAATTACTTTGACGCCATTTTCTCCTGTAACAATTTTATCGCCTTTTTTTACCTGACGGATAGGAATACACATTGCTTTTTTGGATTTAACAATAATACATTTGTCCATCATCATATTGCTCACATCAATCCATTTGTTCTTGAGAAAAATTTGAGTAGGATTATTCGTAGTACTGTAAAAATTATCAGGCATTACCATATTTTTTGTTGCATTTTTTAACATCACATTTTTTTGTGTTTTAGATGTTGCACCTTGACGATAAACATAGTTTAAGATTATGTCCAGATTCTTTGCATTCGTTCCAGTAACAAGCAGTTTTGCATAACTTTCATCCTTCTTCTTCTTGCCAACCTGTATATCTAAAACCTCAAATGAGCCACCATGATCCATAATCCCATCAAAGACCTTTGTCAGGATCAGCGAATCTATAAGATGTCCTCGCAGCTCTATTTCGGATGAGAATTTCTTCATATGTTCACCTAAATTATTGGTAAGTAAAACGTTACGACAATATAATTTGATTATTTACTATACTGGGAGGCTAACCTCACCGTCATACTCCTGAATATCATCTGATTTTAGCGAATTTATTATGCTGGTCTTTTCTTCATCAGACAATCCTTGTGCAATCGTCTTTGCAATTCCATTTTTATCACATAACACAAGAATGTATCCACCATCATCAGTTACAACAAATCCAGATGCACCATTGACAACTGCATACAAATTTTCTTCCCCAACTGGTTCCCAGATGTTTGTTTTGTTGTCCTTTAGTGCTAATGCTGGCATTGCTTTGCCATTTGCAAACCTGTTAAGGTACTCTCTCGCATCATTAACACGTTTCTGACCAACTTTTAGAGCCATAAAATATTGCATGGTATATCATCTTAAGACTGCTTCTTATTATTTGATTTTTTTTTAGGGTGACGATTGCTCTTTTTTTTCTTTGGCTCCGCAAAGTAATCGGCAGCAGCAATTTTTGGATTTAAAACTTGCATTACTTGTTTTTTAATACCACCGGTTTTCTTTTTTGGTTCATTATTCTTTTTTCCAAGAAAGTTAAAAAAACCCATAATGAGAATTTAGGTATTATATGATAAATATCATTCCATAAAATTTGAAAGGATATTACGTAAATCTTTGCTTTTAATTTCCTTTTTTGCAGTATTGAAGAAGGTTTGTAGTTTTTCTTTGGAAATTCCCTTGTTTTGATAAAATTTTGCTTGAAATGCCATTTCCAATTTATCAATGTCATGTAGTAATCTAGATTCTTGCGAAGAATTTTTTTGATATTCATTCCATATCTCAAAATATGGTTCAGCAATTTTATCTGGTAGGTTTTTTAAAATTTGTTTCATCGCAATATTTTCTTTTCTAACTTTTTCATTTTTTGTTATATTGTCCGGAATTATGTCACCAATAATAGATTCGGCTAAATCATGCAATAATGCCATCTTGACAATTTTTTCAGTGTTTAATCCTTCCAAGTCTGATAAAATCATTGATATGACAGCAGTTGAATAACTGTGTTCTGCAACAGATTCTGGATTATTGATTTCAAGTTTTCCTTTCCAGCCCTGTCTTGGTACATATTTTAATTCCAAAACTTTTTGAAAAAATTTTTCAAGCATTTTATTTATACCTATAATATTTTGAAAGGACAGGCTTAAATTCCTAACAATTTGAATTGCCGGTATGCCAGGGTAGCTCAGCCTGGGAGAGCACTCGGCTGAAGACCGAGCTGTCGCGCGTTCAAGTCCCGCCCCTGGCACTAGTTTTTGTTAATAAAATTAAAAATGATAATATTTTAATAGAAGACGTCATATTGTTTTCTGATTTTCTTATGAAATCTAAAAAGGCTAAAACAAAATCCAAGAAAACTAAAAAGAGATCAACTAAGAAAAAAGCAAAAAAATCAGCTGATTCAGTAGATGATTCAGGTATTGTACTAATAGATGATGATTTGGAAATTGATACAGAAAAGGAACTGGAAGAGCGTAAAGCATTTTTGGAAGAAGCACGCTCGCAGGATACTGCTGATTAGACTAAATCTTTATTCGTTTTAAGATCCAATTTTAAACATGAGAGCATTATGTTTGATCAGCATTAAACCTGGTACGATTGATCAAGTTACAGAATTACTCTCAAAAAAACGCAAGATGCCAAAAGAGGTATTACCAGTAACTGGCAGAGCAGACATCTGTGTTCTTATGAACGGTTCTATTAATGACATTAACATTACAGTTATGGATTTTAAAAAGATCGGTGATATAGTCTCAACAGAAACCCTTATGGAAATGGAGGTTGATCTAGGTTGGTAAAAGCTATCGTATTAGTAAAATCACCTAAAAAACTCATCGCAGCAAGATTGAAACGAGTAAATTTAGTATACGAATCTTTCCCAGTTAGTGGGCAGTTTGATGCAGTTGCAGTGATTCAAGTGGAAAGGTTGGTTCAGATTAAAGATGTTACCACTCAGATTCAAAAAATAAATGGAGTAGAAAGAACAGAGACAATGGTAGAGGTACAGTAATAAAGAATTTACAATAGAGGTTATTAGAAGATTCATGAATGTTAAAAAAGTTGGTAATGTTATATTGGCAGTAAAAGATCTGAATAAATCAGTTGAATTTTATAATAAAATTTTAGGTATGCCAATAAAAAGACAAAGAGAGAATTGGGTTGACCTTGGTCAATCTGGAGCATTACTTAGCCTTCACCCAGCATCTGCGGAACTTCTAACACCAAATGATATGATCATGATCGGTTTTGTAGTAGGTGATGTTTCTTCTGCGATTGATGAATTGAAATCTAAAAATGTAAAAATTCATAGAGATATACAAAACAAATCATCTGGAAAAAATGCAATTATATTAGATCCTGATGATTATATGATTTCATTATTCGAACCAGATTTTAGCGCTGAAAAAAACATACAGTCAGGCGGTTACATAGGATTTACTCCTGCATAAAATTTTATTTTTTATTTTCTAATTTCTTTTTCAATTCTAAATTTTCTTTAAGAATTTTTTCCTTTTCTTCTTTTAGTAATGTAATAGAATTTTCTTTTGAATACATCGGATGTCCAGGGGGAATTAATTTATCCAGTGACATATTTAGAAGACCTGCAGCCATTTGTTGATACATCTGCGCAAAATTTTCTAGTTTAGGAGTTAGTGCTCCACTATCAGTAGATATTTTTTCTTTTAGTTTTGGAGTATTAACTAAACCCTTTGGTATACTAACACCTGGTGGATAACGAATTGAATCCGGTGCTAACGCCGAAAAATCTACTGGAAGACCATACATGCCAATTTTTTTTTTCGCAGCATAATTATCCATATTTTTCTGGATATGTTGGCATATTTGTTCTTTAGTGTACGCCTAAAATATTGTATAAGGTAAAGACGCGGTTAGTTCTTATCAATTAGTGTTGATCGCTGATCCTTATAGCGATCATAAGTTTTTTGAAAAAAATGATTCAGCGGCAAAAAAAGAAATGTCTGAAATGTAAGAAAAACATACATCCAATGGAACTACACAAACTTGTCATGTATGTTATTGAAGAGGAATTTACTGAACATCATTACGAGCACGTTGAATGCCCTGAAAAGTTTACGGTTTGAATAGATTTTATGTAATAGATTTTATGATAATGCATGAGATTAGGTAGTAAAACAGACGATGAGTTTTTGATTAAACTTAATAAAAAAAATAGTCAAATTCAAAGCATTTTTCATGAAAAAATTAAGGAAATTACAAAAAAACATCCGGTTGATGTTATGATGCAGGATGGTGTTGTAAAAAAACAGGAAACATTTGATGTAGAGAAAATTCATCAGGTTTACAATGAATTAGCTAACAGATTGCAAGATTGGACGTTAGATGGTATTTCAAGTACTAATGATGAGGGAATTAGGAGAAATTTTATTAAATTAAATACAAACGCAGATGACTGTAGAATTTCATTGCATCTTTCTATACAATACCATGTTATACTGTTTTATCAGCCAAACTATCAAGTCATGAAAAAGCAAAAAGAGTTATCAGACTTTATGGATGAGACAAAAAAACATGAGGGTGAACTTACTAAAAAAAGTGATCATCTAATACTTGAAAAATTAAGGGCCGAAGGATACAAGGATCTGGATCCACAGAATCTCTTTGAAATTTTTTATAGTGATGATAAAATCAGAGAAAAAATAATGAGTGAAATTGAAATACAAACTGATGGTGATTTACAAAAAATTAGTCAGCGTAAAGAGAGCCTCTTAAGGGAGTTGGATGATTTACTTCTTGAAACATACCAAATGGAGCCTGTACTTATTGACGAAGCGAGACTTGTGACTGGTGAGGAAGGATGTGTGTGCAATATAGACATTGAAATGATTGAAAATGATCAAAAAAACGGTTTATTTGATTCTGAACAAGTTTCAAGCAGCACAAAGGAAAAAATTAGCACGTTAATTGACGAAGTTTTAGAAGCTATTACTTGATTATTCTAAATCACAGATCTTGTGAAAATGAAAGGTGTGTCAACTGGTTGATCAACTGTCCAATATGTTGGTAATGTGACAGTCTTAATAACTTCAAGGTTGTAACGTTCTATTACTTTTCCCCAGCCCCATTTTGATTTATCTCTGGAATCTTTTCTCATTATGTGGCTGCCAGTAAAGACAAAGATAGGATTCGTCTTTAAGTTCTGCATAGATATGATCCTAGGAATTACATTGTTTGCCAACATTTCACCAACTTCCGGTAGTCCAGATATGAAGAATATTGGTTGAGATAATTCAAGTGATGCGTAATCAAATTGTGTAGCATCTGCTATAATTGGCCGGAAATCCACTCCAGTATTTGATGAGATTTTATTCTCCAAATTTACAAGGTTTTCATCAATTTCAATTCCATACGACTCTAGACCTGCTACCTTTGCGCAATATGCAATTCTACCATCACCTGAACCAATGTCAATTATCTGTTTAGCGCCAATATTTTTTGATTCCAATACAAGCGCATAAGCTGAAAGTATCCATATAGGATAAAACGGGGCATAGCTTGTATCATGTTTTATGCTATCAAGCCAATAGTTATTCACATCTCCCTGATAGACCTTACATACAATATCTAGTATATTCATTTCATAAGAGTCAGAGTAAATTGAATTGCATTCAGCAAACTTGTGTAGCATATCCAATTCATATTCGTTAATAGAAAGTGATTCAGGTAAAGTAGGCATAATCTCTTGGATATGACTACCACCTTCGTTTCTTTTCATAAATTCAGTCTTCAATGCAACTATAGCCTCAACAAGCTTTTCGTTCATACTATAATGAGATATTCGTTATTTTTGAACCTATCAAATCTGTTGATTTAGAATTTAATGCTATAGCTACAAATAACCCAGTAATTAAAAAAATAGGAATTACATGAGCGTTACATATGATGATATTGTGAGTGCACAACAAGAACAGGGTGATGTGATCAGAAAAACATCTCTTACCTTTTCAGATACATTTACTCATCTTACAGGTTCAACCGTTTACTTGAAAAATGAGTTTGAGCAAAAAACTGGTTCATTCAAACTGCGTGGTGCATATTATAAAATTAAAACATTATCTGAAGAAGAAAGAAAAAATGGAGTCGTTGCAGCTTCTGCAGGCAATCATGCACAGGGTGTTGCATATGCATCAGCGTTAGAAAAGATCAACTGTACTATAGTTATGCCAAAAAATGCTTCCCCAGCAAAGGTTGCTGCTACAAGGGGGTATGGTGCAACCGTAGTTTTGGAAGGAAAGAATTATGACGAGTCCTGGATAAAGGCACAAGAAATTGCTAAAACAACTGGTGCAACAATCATTCATGCGTTTGATGACTCGCAAATTATAGCAGCACAAGGCGTGATAGGCTTGGAAATAATTGAGCAGCTTTCTGATGTTGACGAGATTTATGTACCAATTGGCGGTGGTGGATTAGCAGCGGGTATTTTGGTGGCTATCAAAGATAAAAACCCAAATGTGAAAGTAATCGGTGTAGAATCAAAATCATTTCCTTCAATGAAAAAGTCATTAGATTCTGGTAAAGTAGAAACTATTGAAGGTGGATTTACTGTTGCAGATGGAATATCAGTCAGAACACCAGGTGCACAAACATTTGAAATTATCAAAGATAAGATTGATGAAATTGTGCTTGTTGATGATAATGAAATCATCAATGCAATGTTTCTTTTAATGGAAAGATCAAAGTCAGTGGTTGAACCTGCTGGTGCAGCTGGACTTGCATATCTAGTAAGCAAAAAACCATCTCCCGGAAAAAAAGTTGTTCCGATATTATGTGGTGGGAATATTGATATGTACTTGCTTGGTCAAATAGTTGCAAAAGGTTTGGCAATGATGGGTAGAATGGTAAAGATTTTCATTTTACTTAAGGACAAACCGGGAGCGTTGAAAGAAGTTGTTGATGAGTTGGCATCACTTAGTGCAAACATTGTAGAAGTTGTTCATGACAGACTAAGCTCAAATGTACGTGCTGGAACAACTGGTGTAACATTAAGCTTAGAAACAGAAGATCAAAAACACATGGATAAACTAATACAACATTTGAAAGAAAAAAACATAGATTTCAAGGTTCTCACTTAATTAGATAAAAAACGATTGAATGAGATAGTACCAGTATCTCATCCAATCTTTTGGTTTGGTACAATATCAACTCAAAAATCTAAGAATAAAAATTATTCCAACAATGCCAAAACCAATCAAGTAGAGCTTATTTCTTCGTGTTATCATGATATAATACAGACAAAATGAACCAGGTTAAGGTATTTACTTGAACTTTTTCTTGACAAACTTCTTCAGACCCATTCTTTTCAGATCCTGAGATTCCTTGAGAACTGATTTATGCTGCTTTTCCTTGTGAGATTTTAGCATCTTTCGAATACTACTTGACTCATTAGCAAGGATTTTCAGAGCATAAATTCCTGCATTTAGTGCCTTGTTTACACCGACAGTAACCACTGGGGAGCCAGATGGCATCTCAGATATTGACAATAAAGAATCAAGACCACCAAACGCAGATTTTTTTTGTTGCTTGTCATTGTAAACTAATATTGGAACTCCAATCACTGGCAGAACAGTATGTGATGCAATCATTCCTGGTAGGTGTGCTGCACCACCAGCGCCAGCAATTATCGCTTTGAATCCATTTTTTTCTGCATACTTTGCATATTCTTCCAATCTTGTTGGGGTTCTGTGAGCCGAGATTATTTGGTCTTCATGCGGAACACCAAATTCATCAAGAATTTCAGCTGCAGCGTGCATTATTCTGCTGTCAGAACTGGAACCCATTATGATTCCAACAAGTGGCTTTTTCATAATTTTCATAGACCTGAAGATGTTTTTAATGTAACGAACACTGGTTTTTATCTAGTTTATTTTTAGGGTGATTATGGCAAAAAGGCTTGGAATCATAGGAGGAGGTCAGCTTGGCATGATGATAACGGAGGCTGCCAAAAATCTAAGTGAGCATATATCAGAAATTACGGTGCTTGACCCAACGGAGAACTGCCCAGCTGCTCAGGCTGGAGCAAAACAAATTGTTGGTGACTTCAAGGATGAACTTGCAATCCTAAAACTTGCAGAACAATCTGACATCATCACATACGAGATAGAATCTGGTAATACAGATGTGCTAAGCAAACTAAAAGCAAAGATTGAACCATCACCATCCACCCTAGGCATAATCCAAGATAAATTTTCACAAAAAACATTCCTTTCAGGGAATGAACTTCCTGTTTCACAATTTTATGAGATTACATCCTTGGTCGACCTACATGAAAAAATTAAGGAACTTGGGCTTCCTGTTTTACTAAAGTTAAGGAGAGATGCATATGATGGAAGGGGAAATTTCAAGATCACATCATCAGATGAGATTGAAAAGGCATACCAACACTTTGACAGAAAAAGCCTGATGGTTGAAAAGTTTGTTAACTTTAAGATGGAAGTGTCTGTCATTGCGGCCAGAAACACAAAAGGCGATATTGTTACATATCCTCTGGTGGAAAATATTCATGAAAATAATATTCTGAAAATGACAATTGCACCTGCGCGTGTGTCTGATGATGTAATTAAAGATGCGGGCGAAATTGCTAGAAAGACGATGGAGGTCTTGAAAGGTGCTGGAGTTTTTGGAATTGAGATGTTTATTGATCAAGATGACGAAATTCTAATCAATGAAATAGCTCCGCGGGTGCATAACTCTGGTCATCATACGTTACAATCATGTAAGACATCACAGTTTGAGCAGCACCTTCGTGCAATACTTGGACTAGAGCTTGGAAGCACAGAACTGGTTCACAAAACTGTCATGTGTAATATTTTGGGTCCTGATGGATTTGAAGGAAAGTATGAACCAGTTCAGCTAAAAAAGGACGGCATTTATCTGAAGATGTACGGAAAGAATGTCTCAAAACCGCAACGTAAGCTTGGACACTTTAACATTGTAGATTTGAGTGATTCAGAAGATATAGATCAATTACTTGAAATCGCTAGTAAGATAAAAAATTCAATTTTAGTCACTCCGCTAGATTAGTTTATTAGTTCTAATAATTTTCAGCTTATCATGGCAAAAACACCAGCAGTGATAATCACCGGTATTGCAATTGCATTGTTAGTCATTTATGGTGCTGATGTAGCCGCTGGCGTTAACGTTGACGGTGAAGTAGGTGAACAAGGCGATGGTTTCTTACAAATGGATCATATGACAAGAGGACTTGGTCTTGGTGGTCCTGCAATGGTTTTGCCATTAATTGCATATTTTATTTCACGAAATGATTCATCCAAGGGGCTTGGTGGAATGATACTCATTGCGGGAATTCTAATCGTAATTGGCGGCGTTACGGTAATTGGTATGGCTGATCCTTCCGAAGCAGAAGAAACAACCAGAAATCCATTAATGGAGACTGTTCCGTTACTAGTAGTTGGTGGAATTCAAATGGGTCTTGGTGTACTAAAGATAAAAAAATCTTAGACATGTCAGTTTGTGAAAAATGCAAAAACAAAGTTCCTAAAGTGTATAATTGTGAGCATACGAATGATCAGGACTATTGTTCAGATTGTTATACAGAATTACATTACTATCTGACTGAATAAAATAGTAATAGCCTTTTAATGCAGTTTACAGTTTACTTTTTTTATGAAAGCCATGATATTATCGGGTGGACGTGGTAAGAGACTACGTCCTGTTACAGATACCATCCCAAAACCATTGATCAAAATCAATGGGAAGCCGTTAATTGAATGGAAAATTAATTATCTAAAAAAATTTGGGATTAGAGATATTATTATCTGCAGTGGCTATAAGGGAAATAAGATTAAGAATTACATTAAGAAAAAAAAGAATTTTGGCTGCAACATAGAATATTCGGTTGAGACATCACCACTTGGTACTGGAGGTGCAATTAAAAAAGCGATTAAGAATATTGTTGGCGATTCATTTATTGTGTTGAATGGTGATATAATTACAAACATTAATTTGAAAAAAATGATGGTTAAAACAAACAGTATTGCTGCAATTGAATTAAGAACAAACTATGGAACAATGAAAATTAAAAATAATAAAATTCTCCAATTCAACGAAAAAACTGATGTTAAAGATACATGGATGAATGGAGGAATTTATCATCTAAATACGGATATTGCTAAAATTTTACCTGTAAAAGGTAGTATAGAAGGCATAGTTTTCCCAAAATTAGCCAAAAAAAATTCATTGAACACAGTAAAATTCAAGAATGTGTTGTGGCGTTCTATCGATTCTCACAAGGATGTTGAAACATGCTCAAAGGAAATGGTTCAAAAAAAATATATGAAATTTATTTCAAAAAGATGAATCAAAATGCGTTTATCATATAGTTTAGGTTCATTGTTAACAGTTGAACAAGTTTTAGCGTGTTCAAGAAAATTAAACGAGTTAAAGCCTGATACAGTATGGATTCCTGAAACATGGGGGATGGAGAATTTTTCAATGCTTAGTATGGCAAGTAAGGAAAATAGTTTCTCAAAAATTGGTTCGTCTATAGTCAATATCTATTCTAGAAGTCCTAGCTTGATTGCAATGGGAGCAGCAACTGTTGATACAATTTCAAACAAACGTCTAGTTTTAGGATTAGGAACAAGCAGTCAACCGCTGGTTGAAGATTTTCATGGTGATAAATTTGAGAGACCACTTAAACGAATGAAAGAATATGTGGAAATTATACGATTAATTCTTAGTGGTAAAACGGTAAATTATTCTGGAGAAATTTTTTCACTGAAAAATTTCTCATTACTTATCAAGCCGCCCAGAGATAGAATTCCAATTTATCTTGCAGCAGTTAACCAAAAAATGGTAGAACTTACATGGAAAATTGCAGATGGTGTTATTTTTTATCTCAGACCAAAAAGTGAGATTAAGACAATGCTCGCAAAGATGCAAAATCAAAAAAAGATTGATTCATCACTTCAAATCATTACATGTGTAAATGATGACTCTGAAAAAGCCATGTTTCGTGCCAAAAAGACGTTGGCGTTTTATGTTTCTGTTGGGAAGATTTACCGAGAATTTTTGGCATCGAACGGATTTGAGAATGAAACAAAAAATATTTTTGAGGAATATGAAAAAAATGGGTTACAAAGCAATCATGAATTGGTGCCTGAGTCAATGGTAAACGAATTATGTATTGCTGGAACTCCTGATGAATGTAAAACTCAACTAAGGCAATTCCGCGAAACGGGAATAGATTTACCAATTATACAGTTTAATCCAACAGATAACGTGGAAGATTCATTTAATTTAGTCACTACAACATTTTCGGAGGAATCTGATTGAAAAAAGTTGCAGTAGTTGGATATGGGAATACAAAATTCACAAAGGATGAATTGCCGATTGAATCATTATTATTAGAATCAACAAAACAAGTATTTGATACCACAAAAAATTTGTCACAAGATCTTATCGATGGCGTTATAGTTTCAACTAATGACAATTCTAAATATCTTGGTGCAATCTTATCTGAACTTTCTGGCATCAAACCAAAAATTTCTCATACGGTTGAACATCTGTGTAGTTCTGGTTCTAGCGCAGTAATTTCTGGGTTTTCATATATTGCATCTGGATTGGCAGATACTGTTTTAGTTACTGGTGCAGATAAAATTGGTAACCCAGGGCAAATTTTAGAGTGGGACAAATCAAGGGGTGAATACGATCATCCAATTTACTGGGCATCCATGTTTACAAAAGCACACAAGAGACAATTTAGTACAACAGATGAGGAACTAGCGATAGTATCTGCTAAAAACCACAAGCAAGCAATGGATAATCCAAATGCATATTCACATAAACCATACACAATTTCTGAGATTATGAATTCAAAAAACGTAACTGAGGATTTACGAATTTTAGATTGTTCTTATTCATGTTCAGGTAGTTCGTCAATTCTTTTAACATCAGAAGAAAACGTAAAAAGATTCACTGATGAGCCAATTTGGATATCTGGTATAGGACAAAAAACAAATTCTGCAAGTTTCACAAAAAATGAGTTAACAACATTATCTAGCACAGTTACAGCAGCAAATAATGCATACAAAATGGCTAAAATAACACCACAGGAAATTGATACAGCTGAAATACATGACGCATTTTCGGTTTGCGAGTTAATGGCTGTAGAAGATCTTAGTTTAACAGAAAAAAATACTGGCGCAATGTATGTTAGAAATTTATTCAATACAGAAGACAGAAAAATAAATCCAAGGGGAGGATTAATCGGTGCTGGACATCCTTTAGGTGCAACAGGTATTGCTCAGATTGTAGAAATTACACAGCAATTACAAAATAAGGCAAAAAATAGACAGGTTTCAAATGCTAAAAGAGGTTTGACGCACAACATGTCAGCAGCAGCTACATCTAGCACTGTATTAGTTTTGGAATCATGAATAAATTTGAGACTGAGTTAAAAGCAGGAAATTTTGTTACTAGTGAATGCTCACATTGTAAAAAAATCGTATGGCCTCCAAGTGATTATTGTGATTATTGCTTTAAAGAAGTCAATTGGCGAAAAGTTTCTGAAAATGGGACAATTGTTGAATTATCAAGAAAAGAAAATGATGTTTTCTGTATTACAGAATTTGAGAATAAAATACGTGTTATGGGAAAATTGGATGCTGAAATTCATATGGCAAAACCTGGTCAAACTGTTAAACTGACTAAATGTTTGTTTAATGATAAGAATGGTTTTTTCTTTAGTTTAGAAAACAAGCAATAATTACAAAATTATTTATGCTTTCCACGACTTTTTTCATGAGTGTCTCTGATATGTAATGCTAGTTTATCTGGTTGATCACCAAATTCTTTTCCACAATATGTACAGTAAAATCCATCTTTCCAGGTCATCCTCATTATATTAATTCAACATGAATTAATCATTTGTTATTCGTAATTTCAGTTAACATAATGGTTGATAATATAATTACCAAGTATTCTATATCATCAAAACACAGGAAAATTATGCCAATTATCAGATTAAATCAGATTGGTCAAAATGAATACGAAAGAGTGAAGACGATCAATAAAAAAATTGCACGAACCAGAAGACAACGTGGATATAACTGGGAGGATACACTTGTTAAAAGATTCAACGCCATCAAATCTTGGAAGGCATTTAGACTTGGCTCACCCAGTGTTGCTTTACCCGATGTTTTAACAGTAAACAATGTAAAAAGCATAATTTTTACAATTGAAGCAAAATCTGGAACTGGAACAACCTTACATGTTCCATTTGATCAAATAGAAAGATGTCTAAGCTGGATTGATAACTTTCAGGTTTATCAAAAACGTGAGGTAATTTTGGCCTTTAAATTCCTTTCAAAAAAAAGGGTCGGTACTGGTAAATATGAAAAGCGAGAATTGCATGAATTCTACAAAGTTTGGGATAAAAAAAAGAAGCCAATAGACTGTGTATGTACTTATGATGGTAAAACATATGCGCTAAAGAATGGCAAGCAAAAAAAACTGGTCCTAAAAGATTTCATAATGCCATTCAAGTCAAAATATCAATTATTTTATGCCTGAGTAAAATTTCCAACCATTTTTTAGTAATAAATTCCTGAATATAATATGGATTTTAAACGATATTTTGGGAAAATAAAAAATAAAAACGAAAAACTTAAGCAAAAACCTGAAATTGTTGATGAAACACAAAATAATATTGTTCAAGAGCAGGAATCTGAAATAACTAAGCAAGTTGATGTTAATGTAAAAAAAACTTTGAATTTTGTTGATGACAAGAAAGATCCACATGAATACATTAGAAGATATTTAATGGAATCAAAATACAAAGATTGGTTCAACCGTAATTATCCCAACCATACAATATATGATGCAGTTGGATTATCTATGTCAGACTATCTAAGCATGAAAAGAGAGATATTTCCAGAATCAGAGACCATTAATGAAGAAGAATCAAACATGAAGGAAAAACCTGTTAACACAAATTTTAAACCAACAACTACACATGAAACTAAAACTACTTTTGATGAATTTATCGATGAACGAATATTGCTAAGTCATAACGCATTTGGTGATAAAGAAATGAAAATTAAGATACTTGAAGTATCTGACGAAATTGCACCATTGGTGACAAAATTTGGTGACCGAGTTAAAATAAACAAAATTATTGTTACGATCAAACATTTACAAACTCAGCAAATCGAGGAGGGAGAATTTGATATAGAATCTATTGAGAAAGAGTTAGCTGAAAAAAGACATTACACTTCTACTAATCGTTGGGTTCCTACAAGAGATATCAAAAATGGTTATGTAACAAATTCTAGACATACAACATTGATTAGTGATGCAGCGGCATTAGATTATATAACATTTTGAAATAATTATTAATGTAACTTTGTATGAATTCATTACAAGAAAAGTATAAGAAGGCATAAGAAAAAATCTTAGCAATGATAACAAAGGAAATTGAGATTGATGGAGAAAAATTTCGACTTGTACTTACTGACCAGATTATAAATCAAGTAAATAATCTGAAATCACTTTATAACGCTACATATGATGATCCTGAAAGTTTTGAACAAGTCAGTGCAGAAATTTCATCAATTATACAGGAAATTTCTAATGCAGTTGAACCAAAGCCGGGTGGTAGTCATTTAGATAATTTGATCCAACAAGTAATCAAAATAGTTGACGATAAAAAGGAAGAAGTAGATAAACAATCAAATGAAAAACCAGTTACAAAAAAGAACGCAAAAAAGAATAAAAAAACAAAATCAAAAAAATAAGTTGTCTTATTTTTGATTAGTCACGTTTAACATCATATAGAACTCACAAAAATACGTTTTAGTTATATCAGACAACATTGTAATATTAGTATGGGAACACATTGCGAGTGCGGAATTTGTGGACATTTTGAGGAAAAAGACTGTATCGAAAAAAACTGTAAGTGTTGTAGTAATTTTCATATAAGATCTGGTTCCAATGCAAATGAAAAATAATATAATAAAAAAACTATAATCTGATTAATATTGCTTGAAGTTCTTCAATCAGTTTTTTATCATTCAGTGAATCGATAATCAACAATCTCAAATTTTTTAATCTGTTAGAATCATTAAAATAAACTGGTGCTAAATTTTCAATTTCTCTTGTGAAATCATACGTATCAATATAATATGTTGATAATTTGTATAAGGCAACTAAATGATCAGATTGATATTTTTTCCCACCTAATTTACTACATATAACTTGCAAAAGTCCCCTAATTTTGGATAATTCTTTTTTAATCGTTTCAAGATCATCTGGACCATCGTTTAATTCAGTTAAAATTTTGTATGAGGCTAAAACTTGCTCTAAAATTCCTTTTAAATATTCATCAATATCTGCCAAAGCAATTGATAATTTGCATAGCCATTCAAAAAGTTTAGGAATATTCAATCAAATTAACAATAGAATTTTGCTAAATTTCTTATCTTTAAATTGCCAGCAACCACATGTATGACGTTGCAAGGCAAATCATGTTTAAAATGCATTAGTCACAAATGTGGAAAAGAGTATCCTATTCCAGTTTTTGAATTCAATTGTACATGTGGAAATCTTTTGGATGTTAAATATAATGATGCTCCATCGCAAAATCTCAAAGAAGTGTTTTATCAAAGAAGAAATCCACAGGGAAGTATATTTAACGAAAGTGGTGTATGGCGATTTCGTGAACTATTAAATTTTTGTGAGATAGATACAGAAGATCTAGCTCAGTGTTCACAACACTTGGTTTCACTTGATGGTGCTGAGGGAAAACAATCAAAACCATATCATATGTCCAAAGTTGCAAAATTTGTGGGAATTGAAAATGAAAAATTAATGCTGCAACCAGAAGGCTACAATCCAAGTGGTTCGTTTAAAGACAATGGTATGTCTGCTGCTGTTACGCATGCAAAATTAGTCGGAGCAAAAAAAATCATTTGTGCATCAACTGGTAATACTTCAGCTTCAGCAGGTATGTTTGCCGCAAATGAAAATATGGAATGTGATGTATATATTCCAGAAGGCGAAATTGCTCCAGGTAAACTTAGTCAAGCATATCAATTTGGTACACAAATGATACACGTTAACGGAAATTTTGATGATGCATTCACTAAATCATTAACAGCTGCTAAAGAATCTGGTAATTATACAGTAAATTCAATTAATCCATTTAGAATTGAGGGTCAAAAAACTATTCCATATCGTGTATTAGAATTCTTGGAATGGAAAACTCCCGATTGGATAGTTTATCCAGGTGGTGCGCTTGGCAATACATCAAGCTGTGGAAAATGTTTAATGGAATTATATGAATGGGGTTGGATTAAAAAAATTCCACGAATAGCTGTTATTAATGCAGAAGGTGCTAATACTTTGGATGTTTTATACAATGGAAAATTTGATGATGCTGAATTACGATGGAATAATGGAAGCCCTGATACTGAATTAATTGAACGATACTACACTAAAATGAATGATGATGGAATACGACCAAAAACAAAAGCCACAGCTATACAGATTGGTAAACCATCTAACTTACTGAAGGGATTACGTGCGTTAGAATATACAGATGGAATTGTCATTAGCGTAACCGATAAAGAAATGTTAGACGGAATGTCAGTAGTAGGATTAAATGGTTTTGACTGTGAAATGGCTTCAGGTGCAGTTCCAGCTGGCATAAAGAAACTTCTTCACGAAAATATAATGAAGAAAGACGATGAAATTGTTGGCATTTTAACTGGAAGACAAAAAGAACCATTATTGCCAATAAACTATCACAATGAACCAACAAACCAATTTGCGAGACCACCAAAACGATAATTACATTCACGTGAATTCTCCATAAATGTGAAACCTTAAAAGAACCTTTGATTAATTCTGAACATACGAAAATGTGGTGGATTTTCAATTAATGACTGTGATCTTCGTCATCGGAGTTTGTAATTACTAAAATGGATATTATATACGAAATTGCTGCACTAGTTACACTGATAGGACTTTCTGGTTATTTCAGTGGTTTAGAAGTTGCTTTAGTTAGTGTTAGACCTTCAAAAATTGAGCAACTGATTAAAAATAAAGTGAAAGGCGCTTCGTCACTTCATAAACTAAAATCTAATCCAAGCCGAATGATGTCTAGTGTTAATTTAGGAAATAATTTAGCCAGTATTGCAGCAACTGCATTAGCAACGGATATTGCATTAAAATTATTTGGAGATGAGGGTTTAGCAATTGCAATAGGAATTATGACATTTCTAATTCTGGTTTTTGGTGAAATCACCCCAAAAACATACTGTAATGCAAATGCAACAAAGGTTGCAGTGAGAAATAGTAGAATTCTTTTAGCATTTAGCTATGCATTATTTCCAATCATATGGATTTTTGAAATAATTACAAAAGGAATGATTAGACTTACAGGCAGTAGTGATATACCACCTGGATTAACGGAAGATGAAATTAAAGAGATTGTTAACCAAGGATTAAAAGATAAAGCAATTGAAAAACAAGAAAGTGAATTAGTTCATGGCGCACTAAATTTTGATGACATTGTTATAAGATCAGTTATGACACCGCGTCCTAAAATGTTCACATTAAGATCAAAAATGATGCTTTTTGAAGCTCTACCAGAAATAAATAAAAATGGTTTTTCACGAATACCTGTTTATTCAGAAAATAGAGATAAAATAGTTGGAATTGTTCATGTGAGAGATGTTCTAAAACACCTTGAAGGTGAGAATAAGATGATTACGTTAGAGCAAGTAATGAGAGAACCATTCTTTGTATCTCAAGAAAAGAAAGTTAGTGACATGTTGAAAGAGATGCAGGGAAGAAAAGCGCATATGGCTATAGTTATAGATGAATTTAGTGGTGTTGAAGGATGCGTCACACTAGAAGATTTGGTAGAGGAGATTGTTGGTGAAATACATGATGAAACTGATATAACAAAATCTAATTTTCAGAGAGAAGATAGTAATACAATAATCACTAACGGCGATATAGAAATTGATGAAATCAATGAAATTTTTAAAACCAACATACCACAGGGAGATGATTATGCATCATTGAGTGGTTTATTACATGAACAATTACGTGATATTCCAAAAGAAGGCGATAAAATAGTCATAGACTCGCTTCGTATTATTATAGAAAAGGTTCTGGATAACAAACCTG
>JAANXC010000024.1 GCA_018263495.1 Nitrososphaerota archaeon | reverse complement strand
TCATTTTTTATGAAAAAATCCCCTGCTTCAGTTTTGTCTGACTCGGCAACATAAATCATGTTAAAAACATCTTTGTTCTTAGAGAAAATTATGTATACCACTCTATCCATTGGTGGACCCCATTCTGACAATTTGATTGGTCCCAAGAATTCATACTGGAGAATCTGAATAGACAATTACATCTTGTGAGAAGTTCAGCCTTTTTTCTTTTTCCACTAATGTTTGAAATCTGTGGCTTGTGGATCTCCTTAAGGATTAAATGCCACTAATTAAGATTCACAGATTGTATGAAGGAGCCTCATCATCAAAAAAAAGTTGGAATAGGCATGATAATGGTTGCTGCGTCATTAGGAATGATAGGGATACTTCAGGTAGCCATAGGACCAGATGTTCTTTTTGCGGATGATATACAAAGACAACAAGTAGAAGTTTTTGAGAATTGTAAGGCTAATGATTTTCAAGAACCTCAATGTGCAAAGTGGTTAGATGAAATGCAGTTACAGGAATGTAGGGAAAATAAGGATGTGGAAAGCGATGAATGCCGGAAATACAGAACGTGGGTAATACAAGATCAGGAACTAGAAGACATATTGAAGAACGCTCAGAATGATGAATGATTGGATTATAGATAACCGTTTGAATAATCATCCCACATGTTTTGTTTCGTGGTTAGCTTATTCATCTCATAAAAGGCTCCAGAGATAATGCCAGCATAGAAAAATGTGTAAAGAAATACCTGTGAATGACTTGGATCATTCTGTGCGAGGCTGACTGAAACCATTGAAAAGAAGACAAATGTTCCAACAAACGAAATAATTTTGCCTAAATAACCACTTCCCAATCCTACGATTTTTCGAGTAGCTGCAGCCATCAAAACTATACTTGACACAATCATGAAAGTTACTCCACCGTTGTATGTGATCAATTGTGTTACCCAATTAATTACGCCAACATCAAAAATACTACCGTCTGGAAACATACTGCCACCATGTAATGCAAAATTTACCGAGCAGAATAAACCACCAATAACAAAAAAGAACAGAAACATCTTGATAATTCCACGCTTGATAGGACTTCTAGACTCTGAGGGTTTCATTACACGCTCAGTAATCTTCAATCCGTAAAGAAATCCCACAATGAATGTTGGTATGAACATGATTGGTACTATCATGGGAGCTTCTGTAGTGACATCTTCAATCATCGGCTGGAATATAACGAATAGAGTTAGGGCAGATATGGCAGCTATAGAGAAAATAATAAAAGTAGAATAACGAGTGAATATCGAATCAGATTCGTCTGTTGCTAACCAATTTGACATGCAAAATACTAAAAAAATATGGATTAAACACGAAGCAAAAAAATCATTTAGTTAATTGATCAATTCTGTTTACCTAAAGCTCAAAACCCTGAGGTTAATGGATTTTCAGGCTTGATTATCTCACGAAGGATGATTGTTGCAAATGACCCCCTAGAAAGCGAAAATGAAACAATATTATCTTTTACTTCATAGTCGTCACACTTTATGGAAGAGTTTCTAAACCCACCCTCACTGCTTATT
>JAANXC010000023.1 GCA_018263495.1 Nitrososphaerota archaeon | reverse complement strand
CTTGATCATCTGCAAGAAATTTTCCAATTTCGCTAAGTTTGGATTCACCTTTTTTAACCAAAACATATTCTTCGGCTGGATTTTCAAAAGGAAACGTTTTCAAACATTTCTCGTCATCAAAAACTGCAATTCCTAGCTCTGTAAGAATGGTTGAGTACATAACAAATAACGACCTTTTGTCCTCATTAAAAAGTTAACAACACAATTTGATAATCAACTGTTATATGAGAATATAATCAAACTATTCAAAGTGGCAACCAGTCTCTCAACTTCAATAGGAACATTAACTCTTGAGAGGCCTACTATTCTTGCTTCTGGTATTTTGGGTATATCACTTAATATTTTTGAACGATTGTACCGCGCTGGGGCTGGCGCTGTTGTTACAAAGTCATTAAGCAAGGAACCTTGGGATGGTTATGCAAATCCAACAATCTTTAGTGTGAAAGGTGGTGGATGGTTAAATGCAGTTGGGTTGTCAAATCCAGGCGCACCGAATTTTGCAAAAATGATTACCTCAAACAAGGATGTCCCAATAATTGTCAGTTTAGTTGGCTCAGTGGAAGACGATTTTGATTTTATGGTCAAGCAGTTTGAAAACTGCAAGGTTTCAGCCTATGAACTGAATTTGTCCTGTCCTCATGTAGCTAAGGTAGGTCTGGAGGTTGGCGATGATGTTGAACTTGTAAAAAAAATTGTAAAAAAAGTAAAATCACTTACTGATGTACCAGTTATAGCAAAAGTAGGATTAGGAACTACAAACTATCTAGATACAGTTAGTGCAGCATGTGATGCAGGAGCAGATGGTATTACAGCGATTAACACTATTCGTGCAATGGCAATAGATGTTGAAACTAGAAAACCAATACTAAGTAACAAAATTGGTGGTTTATCTGGAACCCCCATTAAGCCAATTGCTGTTAGATGTGTTTATGAAATTTCATCCAAGTTTGACGTTCCTATTATTGGGTGTGGTGGCATTTCTACCTGGCAAGATGCTGTAGAATTTATTCTTGCAGGCGCATGTGCTGTACAGTTTGGTAGTGTATTGGGTGAACATTGGACAGAAGTTTTTGCGGAGATAAACAGTGGAATTCAAAATTATATGGAACAAAAGGGATATTCGAGTATAGGTGAGATGGTTGGACAGTCAAAGGGATCCTAATAGCCATTACATGTGTACGGTTGAAAAAATTATTGATGAAACACCAACTGTACGTACCTTGATCTTTTCTGATCAAGTATTATCCAAAGTTTTACCTGGTCAATTTGCAATGGTGTGGATTCCAGGTGTTAACGAATTACCAATGAGCGTAATGGTCACACAAGAGAATGGTAAAGCTGCATTTACAGTTAGAAAGCGGGGCGAATCATCAACTGGAATGTATAATCTTTCTGTGGGTGATTATATCGGGGTTCGTGGTCCATATGGAAATTGTTTTGACATCAAGGATGGAAAACTATTGTTAGTTGGTGGAGGAACTGGATTGGTTCCTTTATTGCGACTGATAACTTTCTGTAAGCCTTCACATGAGATTACACTTTTGATTGGTTCTCAGACAAAGGAAGAAGTTTTTTTTGAAGATCTAGCAAACAAATTACTTGAAAACAATAAACATCAAGTGATTGTCGTGACAGAAGATGGGACATATGGAAAAAAAGGATTTGTTACTGATGTATTAGAGGAATTGCTTGAACAGAATAGTTTTGATGCGGTTTATACTTGTGGACCGGAACTTATGATGTATAAAACAGTGAACCTAGCAAGATCAAACCAGATTTTTGTTCAAGCAAGCCTTGAACGCATGATGAAATGTGGTGTTGGTATCTGTGGAAGCTGTTGCATTAATGAAGATCTGGTGTGTAGAGATGGCACTGTTTTTGATGGGGATCATTTAATGCAAAATGCTGAATTTGGTCACCAACATAGGGCAAAATCTGGAATATTGGAGAAGATATAGAATCGTGTTCAAAAGGTTTAAACTTAATAACTAAAATCGAACGTTAGTACAATGCCAAGTCCAAAGATTGTTTTAACCGCAGATCGAACATTAATGTCATTATATCGTGGACTTTCGTTGGCTACATTTTTTGGCTGTGCACCCGCTATTGATCCAAATCGTAATAAAAACAGTTTTTGGTACAAGATTTTAGGAAATCAGGTAACACCAAAAATTTTGTTTGATTTTATCTGTAATTATGCGCCTCATACTAACGGAAGGGCAAAATTTGCTCCATATGGTTTACGCAAAGTAGAAGCTGGGTTACTTCGTGACGGTTTCAAGCGAGAGGATGTAGTGGTTGCTCACCCTGACCATATTGAAAAATTCATTGGACCTGAAACTGAAGTAATCGGAACTCATGAAATGGATCCACTTGGAATGGGACCAGTAACCATGACTTTCACATATGGAAGAAGGCAGACATCTTATGACGAGTTTTACTGCCGTGAACTACATCAACGAATCAATGCAGCAAAGAAAAAGAATGGCAGTCATGCAAAGGTAATTGCTGGCGCTTCCGGTACTTGGCAGTATAACTATGCGCCTGAAAAGATTGAAGAATATGGTTTGTACGCAATTTTAGAAGGAGAACTTGGTGGAATCGCACCAGAGATAGACGGACATGCTGGTCGCTTCTTTAACTATCTAATAGATGGGCAGTTTGAAAACATGGATCCATTTAGAAAAAGGAAGGACTTCCAAATTAACATTAAAGAATTTAAGCGCGGTGGCAAGACACTACATGGAAGATTTGTCAACTTTTGGGATAGACCTGACCTAGATGAGATTCCAGAAATCGTTGAACCAACCATGCACGGCATGATAGAGGTAATGCGTGGCTGTGGAAGGGGCTGTAAGTTTTGTGACGTTACGTTAAGATCATTAAGATACTATTCTCCAGAAAAAGTGAAAAAGGAAATCGAAGTGAACATAAAGAAAGGTGGACTTGATAGAGCTTGGGTTCACAGCGATGACATTTTTGTTTATGGTATGGATCCAACTACCACAAAAAACATGGAACCAAACCGTGATGCTCTTGAGGAGTTATTCACAGCAATCATGTCTACTGGTGTTAAACATACAAACCCAACTCATGGAACATTGGCAGGTGCAATTGCAGATGAAAGACTAATTCCAAACCTATCAAAAATAATCAACGCTGGTCCAGGTAATCTTACAGGCATTCAATGTGGTTTGGAAACTGGAAGCATAAGATTAATTGAAAAATATGCTGATAGGAAACTTGCTCCATACCAGCCAGAAGAATGGCATTGGGTTGTCAAAGAGGCTGTTAAAACCTTAAACGAGAATTATTGGGTCCCAGCATTTACATTAATCATGGGTCTTGATAACGATGAAACACCAGAAGACGGTTGGGAAACAATCAGGCTAATTAGCGAGCTTGAACAAGAGCAACCAAATTCCATGTTTACAGCCACCCCATTAACGTTCATTCCAATAGGACTGCTTGAAAAATCAGAGTTTTATGACATGGGCAATGATTCAGATCCAACACAACTTGGTGTAATGTACAAGACTTGGCAGCATAATTTCAAATACGGAATAAAGAAGTTTATGACAAAAACTGGTCAGCGCGGATCTGCTAGACGAGTAGCATTTAATGGTTTAGCTAGAACTCTGGGTGGTGTGCCACTTGGAGCTATGGAAAGATTCGCAAGGCGAAAGGGCGGAAAGCATGAAAAAATGATTGAAACTATCAAGGCAAAATACTGGTAGGTCAATATACAAATACATAAATTCCAACAACTAGCCGATTTACTATGCCAACACACGGTTCACTTACTAAAGCAGGTAAAGTTAGAGGTCAGACACCAAAGGTAGAGGGTCGTAAACGTGTAGGTACCTCTTCTAGCCTTCGAAACAAAAGTAACTTTAGGAAACGATTTATCCTCACTAGAGTTCCAGGTCAAAACAAACCTGGACGAAGACGAAGACCACGTAGATCATAACCAATTTTACATCTATTTTGACTTGGAGATAAAAGTAATAAAAGAACAAACTTAAGTATGGGTACCGTACTATACGGTATATGGAAGATTTAAGATTAGATAGTTTACCTGGAGTAGGTCCAGTAACCACAAAAAAACTCAGTGATGCTGGGATACATAACATAATGGATCTAATAGTACGTGGACCAGTAGAGCTGGCAGAAATTACTGGTATGGATAAGGATACAGCAGCAAACATTGTTGAAAAGGCAAGACAGTGTCTGGTTGAAGGAGGAATGATATCTAAGGACTTTGTTAGCGCAACAGAAATTTACAAAAGACGACAGGAAATTGGCAAAATAACCACAGGTACAGAATGTCTTGATTTGCTGCTTGATGGTGGACTCGAAACACAGGGATTAACTGAAGTTTATGGTGAATTTGGATCTGGCAAAACACAATTTTGCCATACAATGTGTGTAACTGTTCAAAAACCAAAAGAGGAAGGCGGATTAGATGGAACAGTACTGTATATTGACACTGAAAATACATTCCGACCAGAAAGAATTGTGTCTATAGCAAAAGCACATGGAATGGATCCAGAAAAAGCCCTTGATAGAATTATCGTGGCAAGAGCATACAATAGCGCACATCAGACATTAATTTTAGAAGAAGCAAGCCAGATGATTCAAGAAAATAACATAAAATTGCTTGTTGTTGATTCAGCTGTAGGTCTGTTTAGAGCGGAATATCTAGGTAGGGGAACACTTTCAGTACGCCAACAAAGATTAAACAAGTTTGTTCATTTACTAGTTAGAATTGCAGAGACATACAATTGCGCTGCATTGGCTACGAACCAGGTAATGGCATCGCCCGACGTATTCTTTGGTGACCCTACACGCCCAATAGGCGGTAATGTGGTGGCTCATACAAGCACATACAGAATATACTTGAAAAAATCTGGCAAAAAAAGAATAGCACGAATGGTAGACAGCCCACATCATCCAGAACAGGAAGTTATCTTTACTCTGGGAGAAGCTGGTGTACTAGACCCTGATTCAGACACAAAGAAAAAATCTGCCAAATCAGCAAAGCCATCAAAATTAGAAGCAGAGACAAAATCTGATGCAAAAGATGCACCAGAAAATGATTCTAGCGTTGATGTAGATAGTAAAACTGAAGATATACCTGAAGATTCCGAATAAGTATTAAAATAGGGTTTACAAGTCATATTCTGATATGACTACTAAGAAAACATCTGGCCGTTCTCATGGATTTAAGCACAAGTCCAGATCTCTCATGACAAAGAATGCTCCCAGAGGTGTTTCATTTTTACTCCGTGAGTACCATCAGGGAGATAAAGCACTAGTAATTATTGATCCTAGGCAACATAAGGGATTACCACATAGACGATATCATGGTAAAGTTGGTACAATAAATCAGGTTGGTAGGCGTAATGTTACTCTTGATATTAAACTTGGTAATAAATCGAAAACCTTAATCACAAGATTTGATCATATCAAACCGTTTGGTGTTTAATTTATGGAAGAAGTAGTAAAGAAACGAATGATCTCATTACCAGAAGTTAAGGAGATATTATCAGATGGTAATCCTGAATCACTGGATCAGATTCAGCGTTGGACATTTGATTATGTATCCAAATTTGCTAAGATTGAACCTAAAGCTGCAAAGAAAATGAAACAGGATCTAACTAGTCAATGCGGTTTAACTGAAGAGGAAGCGGTTGAAATTATAAACATTCTACCCAAATCATTACCAGAATTACGTTCATTCACTTTTGGATGGAAAAAACTAATTCTCTCAGAAACACTGGAAAAGATCCTCAAAATAATTGACGAGAATTCATAAATTTTAGGTGATTAATTTTGGAGATGGGGAATACCCAGTTAAGAAAGTATGAGGAATACGCATACGTTTTGGATTGTAAATCACGTGCTAAATCAACTACAGTTCGTGGAAGGACAGGAGTAATTGTGGTTGCATTAGGAGAAGAAAGACTTACGCTACTAGAAATATTGGGAATAGAAAATTCAACATTTAATGTTGGTGAGAGGATATACATTGGAAAAGAAGGAAGAACTAAAGTTCAGTCAGTGTTAGGCAAAATGGATTATGCAAAAATTTCTGATTCTGCAAAAGACGAAATTCCTACAGTAGTTGAATCAATTGTAACAAAAAATGAAGTAAAATTTGTAGATTACATAAACAACGCACAACCTCTCACGCCAAGAATTCATGCGCTTGAGTTGATCCCAGGTATTGGTAAAACATACCTTAATGTTATAATAAAAGAAAGAGAAAAACTATCATTTGAAAGTTTTGTTGATATAGAAAAACGGGCAGGCTTGAAAGAACCAATAAAACACATGTCACAAAGAATAATTGAAGAGATTTCAGGGGAAACAAGAATGAATCTCTTTGTTAAACGATGAACAAACGTAAAAATCTGGGACAGCATTTTCTGAAATCAAAAACAATTGCAAAAGCTATTGTTTCCAGTGCTAAGATTACAAGAAATGATGTAGTACTTGAGATAGGAACTGGCTATGGAATTTTGATTCCATATCTATGCAAAAATGCAAAACAAGTTTTTTCAATAGAAAATGATCAAGATTTGTACCTTTCAACGAAATCTAATTTTCATGATTATCCAAACCTAGTTTTAGAGTATGGAGATGGCTTTGATTCTGACCATAGTTTTTCTATTTTTGTTTCAAATCTTCCTTATTCAAAAAGTAGACTTGCTTTAGAATGGTTATTGCAAAAAAAATTTTCACGAGCAGTTATAATGGTACAAAAGGAGTTTGCTGAGAAATTGAGCTCAGACGAAAAACATAAGGCAGTATCAGTCTTAGTAAATTATGGTTTTAGGATAAAGTTTTTGATGAATGTTAAAAAGTCAAATTTTTCTCCAGCCCCAAAAGTAGATTCTGTTGTAATTCTTTTGGAGCAAAAGAAGCTAATATCGAAGGTGTTGATTTCTACCGTTAACAGGGTTTTTTCATATAGACGTAAAACTTTGCAAAATATTTTAAAACAATTCGGTCTAAATTCAACTTCTAAAAAGCGTCTTGATGAATTGTCAGGAGATGAAATTATAAAAATTGCACAAAAAATTGTCAAAATCTGAGCCTTATCCTCCCTCTGAGGATACATTCTTTTTAGCTGATTATATTAAAAATGAAAAAGGTGAATGCGCATTAGATATTGGTACAGGGTCTGGTTATCTGGCGGCTCTTTTAGAGAAATCATTTTCCTTAGTTGTAGCCACAGATCTGGTTTTCAATGTTTTAAAAAAACATGAATATTTTACGATCAATAATGTTTGTTGTAATGGTGCGGATGCCATAAACCAACAGTTTGATCTTGTTATTTGTAATATGCCATACCTAAATACAGATGATGTGTCAGATGTCAGAACAGATGGTGGCAAAGATGGATTGGAAATCCCAATTAAAATCATTGATTCAGCTAAATCACGGATTAAACTTGGAGGTAAATTCATCTATGTTACATCATCACTTTCTGATTTTAAAAAATTGATTTCCTATACAAAACTAGAAGGATTTGATGTAAGCATCCTTGCAAAAAAGAAACTATTCTTTGAAGAATTAATACTTGTTAAGGCTGTTAAGTTACTTCCGTAGTTTTTCTTTTGCAATAGCAGATATTGCATCAGCCATCTGAGTTGTAGTAGCATTACCACCAATATCATATGTGACATATTTTCCCTCATTGATTACATCATCTGTTGCAGCAAACACTGCATTTCTTATCTCAGGCTCACCTAGATATTCAGCCATCCATGCCCCTGATAAGACTGATGCAGTTGGGTTTACCTTGTCCATTCCTTTGTATTTTGGAGCACTGCCATGTGCTGGCTCAAACATTGCATAATTGTCTCCCATGTTTGCAGAGTACACATTTCCAATGGAACCAATACTGCCTGATGCACACTCCGAAATAATATCCATAAACAAGTTTGTGCTGATTAGAACAGAATTATTGAATCTCTCTGGATTTTTAACCAGTTGCTGTGTCATATTATCAATGTAATACTCTTCGATCTCGATTTCAGGATTCTCTCTTGCAGCGCGTTCTACTTCTCCCCAGAAAATTCCATCAGTTC
>JAANXC010000022.1 GCA_018263495.1 Nitrososphaerota archaeon | reverse complement strand
GCTCTTCCGATCTTTTAAGGGACTAGGAGGAAAACTCAAAAAACTAGAAGCGGTAGAGATGATTACTAAAGAATTCAAATTAGATGGAAAAATTGTAATTCCAATGAAGCTACAAAATCATACTGGTCAACCAAAAATTACAGGTATATTTTATGTCTATGATGATGAAAAACTTGCGAGAGAACATGTAAATCCTATTATTTTTGATCGTTTAGATAAAGCTAAAAGTCCTAAAGAAGAGAAAAAAGATGAAAAAGCTGTAGATACAGAACCAGCAAAGGCGGATGCAGAACCAGCAAAGGCGGATGCAGAACCAGCAAAGGCGGATGCAGAACCAGCAAAGGCGGATGCACCAACTGATAAGCCGGATACAAAGGATAAAAGTGAAAATAACTAATGGCTGGAAAAAAAGGAACTAGTCCAAATGTTTACAAATATTTCAAAATGGATGGAGAAAAATTATCTAAAACGCATAAGAATTGTTCTCGCTGTGGCAAGGGCGTTTTCATGTCAGAACACAAAGACAGAAGAACCTGCGGTAAATGTGGCTTGACAGAATTTCTCTAATAAAGTCTTTTTTTTCTTAACTTTGCTGCCTTTAATTCAAAACTTTCAATTTTTGAGATAAGGTTAGGCGCTAGTTTCATTTTTGAAATTAAATCTGGTGATAATTTTGTAATGTTAGTATCTAATGTAATATTTGTTACAGGTAGATTTTTTTCAATCCAATATTTTATCACCTTATCCTCAAGTTTATAATCTCTAAATCCTGATGGAAATTTTTTTGTTATATGTGAAAGTAATGTCTTATCACTAAATACCGCACGTGGCTCAAATAATCTTTCACTATCTGTATAAACATTTTCAAAAAGATTTGCTGAAATTTCATCAGAAATTAATTCCATATTAGAAATTTTACGCATTAATTCTAAATAATGTAAAAATTCGTGTGCCAAAATTGCATGTATTGTTCCCTTCAAACCATACGCCACTAGCGGTGCAGATATCTGAATAACAACTTGTAAGGTATTTGTCGCAATGACAGGAATTGTTCTTGCAAATAATATGCCATATTCGAACGAATTTGTACCTGATGAAGATATAGTCACAGAAGGTTCAACATATGCTAGAGGAAAATCAACGCCAGAAGCTTTCTCTATTCTAGAAATGCCAGAAACTACATTTGAAAACCGTTTGACTATTAAGGAATATTCTTTTTTTGGCAAAATGCCATTATGAAGTGCATTTCTAACTTTTAGTAATGGGTTCAATGTTGAAAATCATTATTTTGACTAGAAAAATGTTAATCATAATCTATGATTAATTATTTTGACAAGTAGATTTGATTAATATCAAATTTTTCGCAAGAGCATTGTATACCTAAAATACTGCTTATGTTAGGAATAATGTTAAATCCATCAACAAAACGTTTTATGGGTATACCGCCATCTGCCTCTATCTCAACAGTAAATGATTGTAAAGAATTTTTTTTATATTTTAATTTGTGAATTGTCCTTTTATGCTGTTTATTATTAGAGTCAGTAATTTCAATTGGGACGGTAACAAGTTGTTTTAACCTTTTCAGTTTATTGGATGAAATGTCATTTTTTGCCAAGACTAGTATTTTTATTTTAGATTTAAAGCGAATTGAGCCACTTGGAATATGATCTATCTTCCTTAATGCATGGATCATAATTTCATCAAGATTGGATTTTTTTGCTAGTCTAACATTTCGTTTTTTTGGAGACAGTAATTTCGCAAAAAACGGTCTTCCACTGCCCATAACAAGGCTTGTTTTATCTTCGCCGCCTATCCAAGTAAATTTGACTTGCTCTGTCTCAAATTTTTCATAAAGAAATTTAGATATTTTACCTTCAATGCTATCAAATGAAACTATCCCATGATTATTGCAAAAAATACATCCCTTACCTTTACAGTCTTGACATGATTCCTCTTTTTGAGGTAAGCCTCTCTTATCTTTAATATATTTTCCATACAAAAATATGGGTTTGGTTTTCACATTACATCGTTCAGTTTTAAAATTAATTGTAAATGTGATATCAGCTAAAAGATGATCAATGCGTTTCTTTGTTTTACTTACAAATTTTTTCCCAAGTTCTCTTGTTATCGCTGTTTTTATCCCATCAACACCATGAAGATTAAACTTTGATCGTAGTTTATCATCCCTTTCAATAATAGATTGTTTTAAGATTGCACCAACTGTGAAAGTAGAAAATTCATATCCCATTGACGCGTTCTGCATCATTTTTACATAAAGATCCGCGTTAGAGAGTAAGTTTTTACAAATATAGCATTTTGTTACAGCTCTAGAATTTATTGAATTTCTAATTTTATTACCCAGCCTTTTCCTTGATGAGAGACGGGTAGAATTAATGAAAAATCTTCCTAAACAATTATCGCATAAATCACATTCCTTAAGAATTGATTTTGATTGATGTATGATTTTATCGTGTTCTTCCGACATACCATACTTTTGCATAAAAAATGTAGCTTAATTGAAAATAATAAACAAACGATTAACCCATTCCAAGTTTACGAAGGAAACCTTGCATCTGTCTTCCTTTAGACGCCTTCATCATATTTTTTGAATTTTTATAATTTTTTATTAGTTCCTTAACTTCATGCTCAGGCCAGCCAGAGCCTCGTGCAATTCTCTTAACTCTAGAAGCATTGAGAAGATCAGGATCAGCCTTCTCATCTTGGTTCATACTTTGAATGATAAATCGCCATTTGTCTATTCTCTCTTCCATTTTATCAAGCTGATCTTCTTTGACCATGCCCGATAAACCTGGCATACTTTCAAGTAATCCTTGAAACGAACCAACTTTTGTAACCTCTTCAAGTTGATAATAGAAGTCCTCCATGTTCATCTTACCGCTTGATATTCTTTTCATACGAACGTCGTCAGCCTCATTTTCTAATCTCTTAGCCAAGTCCAATACTGCTTGAATGTCGCCCATACCTAGCAATCTACCTACAAAACGAGTTGGAGAGAATGTTTCCAAATCATCGATACGCTCACCCGTACCAATGTACATTACTTGTGCGCCAGTAGCTGCTGAGGCAGCCAATGCTCCTCCTCCTTTAGCGGAACTGTCAAGTTTGGTAATTATTATTCCCCCAACTGGAACTATTTTATGAAATGCTTCAGCCTGAGCATGACACTGTTGACCAATTGTTCCATCAATTATCAACAGTGCGAGATCAGGCGAAGCAACTTTATTGATTTGCTTCATCTCATCTAGCAAATCTTTTTCCTCCTTGTGCCTTCCAGCAGTATCGATCAAAATTATATCAAGATTAGAACTTTCAAAATGTTTTAAACCGTTTTTAACAATTTGAGGTGAATCTTTGTTTTTTTCATCACCATAAACTTCAACATCAGATTTTTCACACATTGTTCGCAATTGGACCAAAGCTCCAGGTCTAAATGTATCAGCACCAATTACACCTATGCGGTAACCCTGCTTTGACAAGAATCTGGCAAGTTTTGATGTGACGGTAGTCTTTCCACTGCCTTGAATTCCTAACAGGAGAACTTTGTTGATTTTTCCAGATTTAAAATGAAATTCAGTATCATTGCCTAACATCTTCGCAAGTTCAACGTTCATTATTATAACAATATGATCCTTTCTTGACAATCCGGGTGGAGGNTTCTCATTTAATGAGCGATTCTCAATGTTTTTAGTGATTTCAAATACTAACTTGACATTAACATCAGATTGTAATAATGAACGTTGAACGTCTTTAGATAATTCTTTAATCAGTTCCTCATCAACACCTGAAGAACTTACTATTTTTTTAATAGCAGCCCTCAGACTAGATTTTAGATTATCTAGCATTAGAATCTAAACCAGCATCCTCTATTTCAAACCTTCCTCTATAGCCATCCCATATTGTTTTTGACTTGTTTATGTTAATAGGATGTGAATAAAGAGGACAGTCAACAACAAAGGTTTCAGCCTCCCCACCTTCAAAATTTAGGTTGAATCCATACTTGTCAGATAATTTATTTAATTGCGATATATCATGTGCGGAAATAACTTTTCCCAACCATCTTTCATCCAAGCCGTCAGATGATACACTAGTTAAAATAAATTTAAAATTAGAAACGATTAGCTCATTCATGTATTCTTTTGCGTTTATTTTCCATAACGGAGTAATTATCTTCAAATCATTTTCCTTACAGATTTTTTCAAAACATTTTTTCTGAAATTCGCTAGATATGCCACCATGTACCAAGCCTTCAATTTGAAAATCTTGCTTAGCCCTTTTCAATAATATTTTAAGAGCATCCATTTCTTCTGCTAATTCATTAGAATCTAAAGTTGAAGTAATTTGGGAAATTTTCAAAGTCTTGGACTGTAGTTTTGTTAATTCTATGGCAGGAAAATGTAGCAGTTGGCTGTCCGAAGATTTAGGGAAAACAGTTACCAAGCATTTTACATCATGTCCCATTTGTTTTACTTTATAAATTGAATATGTGCTGTCCTTTCCACCAGAGAATAATGCCGCTAGTTTCATGTATAGTGTACGATTAAAAATATTTTATTTTTTACCAAGGGATAAAGTGAAGGATACCTCAACTCTCATAATCTTCATCAAATTTCAGACGGCTTTTCCAATTATCATCAGCATCCTAGTTATGATGATTTTTTGCGCATTATTTTAGTTCTGCCCATAACGTTCCAATATTCAATATCATTACCCTGTTCTAATGTCCCCTCAAGTTCTTCTTCAATCATATCAACATCAATAGTTTCAAATGTCTCTGAATCCATAACCTGTATGTTAGAACCTACAATAGAGATTATCTGACCGGCTCTTTTATCAATTAAAGGTACATGTATCTGCATGTTAACCGGACCAACATGAGGACGCTTTTGTCCATCAAATATTCCTACTCCCACTATTCTTGCCTTAGCTGATCCATGCTTTCCTGGTTTACTAGTATCATACTCAGTTATCCTACATGGATCGCCTGTAGGTTGATCAGATACTGGAAGTAAAATATAAGATCCAATTTTCAGTGATCCTAACTCAGTGGGCTTACTCATGATGAAAAAAGAACTATGAGGAGCTTTTGAACTTTTCTATTTTAATTTTTCAAGAAGAGAAAGGCTCACAAAGTTATTCATTACAACACCCTGACGAGAAATGTTCTTGCGTGCTTTCTCACAATACTGATTTATGCTTTGTGGGCTACGATCATCAGATACCTCTATAATAACAATTTTTTCTGTATGGGGAAATAAGAATTTGGGTTTCTCACTACAAAACAAATTCAAATGGGCAAACCCAGCTTGCCGTATCTTGTCTTTTTTTACGATAATTTTTGCAACATCCGCTATAGCCTCAGAATCATTATATTCTAGATAATATGTAGATATGAATCTCTGTTCATTATCAAAATCTCTTTCAAAAAGCTCATTGTCAACAGTAAAAACGAACGTAGGTTTAGAATTAGTAAATTTTGCCGCATCTTTGACTAGTTTTTCCTCATCATCAAATTTTGCTAATAGATAATGATTAGTTGAGAATGGAAAGTATGGTTTACACTCATCTGAAAAAGTTGCAGTGACAAAATATATGGATTTTATGTTTCTTGAAGAAATCCACATGTCCTTTACATCAATTGAAAATTTGTCATGCTGATATGGTACACAAACATATCCAGATTTTTTTGGTGTTGAATTCAACAAATGTGTAATATTTTACCCCTACTTAATTTTTCATAATTTTTTGTCTGATATAATTAAGAAAAGATTAGTCCGATAGTTATTTAACGCCTAAATGTTTCGGTGATATTGTCCCAAGCTAGCTCAGCCTGGTAGAGCTTCCGGCTGTAGTAGTTGGCTTTAGGCTAAACTGAATTCCAGCCTATCAGGCATACAGAAACCGGGTTGTCGAAGGTTCAATTCCTTCGCTTGGGACTTACAACCCAATTCAAGGAGTAATTACGCTACGACCGATAATTTTTCTATTTTTTAGATCTTCTAAAGCATTGTTTACTTCATCTAGAGAATAATGTTTTGAAACAATTGGTTTTATGACACCACGCTTAGCCAAATCAAGAAGTTCAATCATATCATTGTAATTTCCAGTATACGCGCCCTGTATTGTTATCGCTTTTAATGGGACTGAGACCAATGACAAATCTACCGAACCGCCAAATAAACCAACTAGAACAATATTACCTCGTTTCCTAATAACCGAAAGATCCAATTTAACAGTAGGAGGTGCATTAACAAAATCCAATATACTATCTACACCTTTTTCATTACAAATTGACATAATGTTTTTCGAAGGCTCAGGCTGTCCATATCCAATTGCGTTAGTGTTTATAATATTATTAGCACCAAATTCCCTAGCTTTCTTTAATCTTCCATCATCTAAATCAGCACAGATAATATTTGCATCACTAAGTGCTTTCGTGATTTGAACTGCCATTAATCCAAGTCCTCCAGCTCCAACTATCAAAATATTCTCCGGAGAATTTGAAATTGCCTTTTTTACCGCAGTGTAAGCTGTCAAACCAGAACATGCCAATGATGCAGCACCCTCTAGATCAATTCCTGAAATTTTAGCCAAGAATTTGTAATCTGGAATTAGTGAATATTCAGAATATCCACCATCTTGAAAGACTCCAAGTGACTGTGGAGCTTCGCATAAATTAGTATCACCTTTCTCGCATGTTGGGCAACTACCGCAACCTATCCAAGGATATACTAATACATCATCACCAACTTTGATTCCCTCTACAGAATCTCCAATCTGTGCTACGGTTCCAACAATTTCATGACCAGGAATGACAGGAAATCTTACTCCCCTGTCTGTAACTTTCATAAAACCATCTCCAGTATCATAACCGCCTTCCCAAAGATGCAAATCGCTGTGACAAACACCCACTGCTTTGACTTTAACTAAAACTTGTTTACCAGTAGGAGTTGGAGTATCAATCTCAGATATTTTCAAGGGCTTATTAGGCTCTATGATTTGTGCTGCCTTCAATGTCGGATTTTTCTGTTTATTATAATATAAGAGTTGACTGGAAGCAACAAAAAAATAGATTTGATAGTATTAGTGAATCGTTATTATACTAAATCTATGAGTGATGGCGAAGATATTTCTAGCATTTCCCAAGACCCTGTAAACATTTTGTTTAACCCATCTGTAATTCAAAAAAAAGACGTTTGGCAAATTAACCTAATAGAAATTTTGAAACTATTAATAAAAATACTAGAGGAGACTGGCAAAAAAGATTTGAAGGTTGCAGGCATGGCAGCACTTTCTTCGTCTCTGATTTATCGAATGAAAGTAGAAAGTATTTTCGCTCTACAAAAGGCTGCAATGGAGAAAAAGTCATTAATTAATAGACGTGATGTTGATATTGACATTTTAGATATACCGTATAGGCACGAGTCCACATATCCCGTCTCACTTGATGAATTGCTGGATTTACTTGAGAACTTGATAGGTTCTATTGCTAATCCTCGTTCACGAAGAAATAGACAGTTAGAATTTGAGGCCATTCAACCACCGGATTTCAAAGAATATTTCGTTCCATTTGAAAATTTAGTCGTAAAATATGAGAGCTTGATTATTCGCAAAATTAGAGGCACAGGAAGTGGATTGTTAAAGCAAATTGTAGCAGATTTGGATAGTTTAGATTCGATAAGATGTTTTTTTGCAGTTTTATTCCTAGCACGTGACCAAAAAGTTGAGTTGGCTCAGATAGATGATGATATTCAGGTAACTTTGATTGACGATAATAAGAAAGGAGAAGAAGATGGGCAAGCTACTAAATGAAGATCAAATAGCAGCACGACTTGAGTCTGCATTATATTCTGCTGGAAGACCGTTAACAATAGAAGAACTAATCAAAGCTGCTGGAACAGAATCACGACAAAAAACCCTAGCTGTGTTAGAATCAATTATTAAAAAAATGAAAAATACATTCAAAGCTATTGAGATTGTTACTTTACCAGATGGTAGTTATGTATTCCAACTAAAACCAGAGTATAGTTCAAGTGTAAGAAAATATGCGTCAAAGCCACTTTTATCCAGAGCTACGCAAAAAACATTGTCATATATTGCACTGGAACAACCTATAAGTTCAAAACAACTCTTGGAAGTCAGGGGATCTGGTGTTTATGGACAACTAAAAGAATTACGCCAACTTAATTTTATTGAACACCAAACTGTTGGAAGATTAAGAATTTACTCAACGACAGAAAAATTTCAAAAATATTTTGGAATTGAAGGTGATGTTAATGCACTTAAACAAAAATTATTCAAAAAAATAAGAAAATAATCAAAAATAGCATAATTCATTCGATCTGTATAAATTAGAGTTGATTTGACGTAATTTATGAAAAAGTCGATGGAAAATCTGCGTACAAGTAAAATAACGGGAGGACGCAGACATGCATTACGCTCTAGACGAAAGTATGAGATAGACAGATTTCCTAATGAAGCGTTAGTTGGAGACCAAATAACAGTTACAAGAAAAGTTCGTGGAAAAAATGTCAAGACAGCAATTAAAACAATTGATTCTGTTAATCTTGCAATAGACTCCAAGATTAAAAGAGTAAAAATAATCAAAGTGTTAGAAAATGCTACAAATAATGATTATCAACGACGTGGAGTGATTTCTAAAGGTGCAATACTTGAAACGGAAGAAGGAAAATGTAGAGTTGTTTCGAGACCCGGACAGCATGGCACCGTAAACGCAATATTAGTAAAGTGATTTTATGAAAGATTACGAACACATCGTAATCTGGTTAGACTATTTCAATAAGAATTTAAAAAAATCAAAAGGAAGAAGATTGGCAAAAGACAAATGCATTTTTGA
>JAANXC010000021.1 GCA_018263495.1 Nitrososphaerota archaeon | reverse complement strand
TTATGGGGTCGTGCAATTGAGGGTGGAGTTTTAGAAGATCCATACAATGAACCACCAGAAGATGCATTCATTTGGGTAAAAACAAAAAATCTTCCTAACAAACCAATGTATCTAACGATAAAGTTTGAAAAAGGAATTCCTGTAGCGGTGAATGGTAAATCCATGAATCCTATAAAATTAATCGACTACATTAACAAAAAGGCAGGTTCCTGTGGGGTTGGTATTATTGATCATATTGAAGATCGTGTAGTTGGAATAAAATCACGTGAGGTCTATGAAACCCCTGCTGCTGCCTGTTTGATCGAAGCACATTCTGACTTGGAAAAGATGGTACATACTAAACATGAAACAAAATTCAAGTCGCTAGTAGATGATGAGTGGTCTTGGTTGGTGTACTCTGGTCTTTGGGAGGATCCATTAAAAAACGATCTTGACGTGTTCATACAGGAAACACAAAAACGAGTATCGGGTACTGTAAAACTGAAGTTATACAAGGGAAGTCTTAGGGTAGTTGGTCGCGAATCAAAGTATTCATTATACAGTCATAAAATTGCAACTTATGGAAAAGGCTCAAAGTTTGACCAAAAATTGGCAAAAGGTTTTGTGGAATTATGGGGAATGCAGTCAACAGAAGCTAATAAATTACAAAAGAAAAAGTGAAAAAAATTATGAAATGCCCAGAATGTGATGCGGATCTAAATATCCCTGAAGATGCTGCTGTTGGCGAGATTGTTTCCTGTAGCGATTGCGGAGCAGACTATGAAATTTCAAAGAAAGATGGTTCTACGGTTGAAATCAAGGAAGCGGAAACAGTAGGCGAAGATTGGGGAGAATAATTGTCAAAAATTTGCATAGTATTTGACCGGCTAAGAACGGAAGAAAAGATGCTTCAGAAAGAGGCGGCGGAACTTGGGCATGATACCTCTCTTATTGATGCTAAAACCACACAAATCAACACATCTAGTCAAATACAAGATTTTGACTTTGGGGATATAGTCTTAGAACGCTGTGTTAGTTACTATAGGGGATTATACTTTACTGCGTGTCTAGAATTTTTAGATATTCCTGTCATCAACGAGTTTAATGTTTCTACCATTTGTGGTAACAAGCTATTAACATCAATGCTGTTAAAAAAGAACAACATCCCAACACCAAAGACATACTTTTCTTTTTCTGGTGATGCAGCACGAGAAAATCTTGACAAGATTGGTTACCCTGTAGTAATAAAACCAATCATTGGAAGTTGGGGTAGGAACGTTATACCTCTTAAGGACAAGGACACAGCAGATGCAATCATTGAACAACGAGAAATTACTGATGGTCCTTTGGATAGAATTTTCTATCTTCAAGAGATGATAGACAGACCTCCAAGAGACATTAGAGTAATTACGATTGGAGATAAAGCAGTTACTGCAATGTATAGAAAATCTTCAGATAGTTTCAAGACAAATATTGCACTAGGTGCAGAACCTGAAATTTGCGATATAACAAATGAAATAGAAGACTTGTGTGCAAAAGCCTCAAAGGCTGTTGGTGGGGGAATTCTTGGAGTTGACTTGATGGAAGACAAAGAAAATGGGCTAGTTGTACATGAAGTGAATAATACTGTAGAGTTTAAGGGTCTAGTCAAAGTCTCAAACGTAAACATCCCAAAAGAAATGATTGAGTTCGTACGAAACTCGGTTAGAAAGTAAACCGTTAATAATAATAAATTATACCAAATCCGAATGATGTTACAATGAAAGTTGGAATAGTAGGTGCGTCTGGATATGTTGGCGGTGAAGTAGTCCGTCTACTGTTAAGTCACCCTGAAGCTGAAGTCTCGATGGTTACATCAACGAAACATGTTGGGGAATATCTGCATAGAATACATCCAAGCCTAAAGGGTTTTACGGAATTAACATTTTCGGAACTTGATTATGATAAAATGTCAGATAACTGTGATTTAGTTTTCACTGCAGTACCACATGGAACCGCAACCGAGATTGTAAAGGCATTTTATGATAGGGGAATGAAAATTATTGATCTTAGTGCAGATTATAGATTACACAATGCTGATGACTATACAAAATGGTATGGTTGGGAACATCCACATCCTGATTACTTGTCAAAATCCATATTTGGTGTTCCAGAACTTCATAGGGACAAAATCAAAAATGCACAGTTAGTTTCTTGCCCAGGATGTATGGCGGTAACATCTACGCTTGCATTATACCCACTGATCAAAAATGATCTTATTGACACGGACCACATAGTTGTTGACTCAAAAATTGGTTCGTCTGGTGCTGGTGCTGGAGGTACATCTGGTACACAACATGCAATGAGAGCTGGAGTAATTCGACCTTACAAGCCTGCAAAACACCGTCATACGGGTGAAATTGAACAGGAACTTAGTGAGATTGCTGGAAAAAAAATCAAGGTTTCAATGAGTCCACATGCAGTAGATGTAGTTCGAGGAATTCTTTGTACGAATCACACATTCTTGAAAAAGGAAGTTGATGAAAAGGAACTTTGGAAAATTTATCGTGCTGAATTTGGTGAGGAACCATTCATCAGGCTGATACGTGACAAAAATGGCTTGTATAAGTTTCCTGACCCAAAGTTTGTAGTTGGTTCAAACTTTTGTGATATTGGATTCGATCTTGATGAGGATAACAACAGATTGATTGCACTTTCTGCGTCTGACAACTTGATGAGAGGTGCAGCAGGATCTGCTGTTCAAAACATGAACATAATGTCAGGCTTTGATGAGAAGCAAGGAATTATGTATTCCCCACTCACACCAGTATAACAAATGATTACAATCAAAATTGGAGGGAGTGTAGTTAATGACTTACATCCCTCTGTCGTAGCGGACATAAAAAAAGTAGTAGAGCAAGAGGAAGTAATTCTAGTTCATGGTGGGGGAAAGGAGGTTACCAAAGTAACGGAGCAGTTAGGCAAGGAACCAAGGTTCGTTGTTTCCCCTGGCGGTGTAAAGAGTAGGTATACCGACTTGGAAACTGCAGAAATTTTCACCATGGTTATGTCTGGAAGAATCAGCAAGACAATTGTAAGGATGTTACAAAAAAATGGAATAAATGCTGTAGGTTTATCTGGAATAGATGGAAAAATAATTCAGGCCGACAGAAAGAAAAAGCTCATAATTATGAATGAAAAAGGACGAAAGCAAGCTATTGATGGCGGATATACAGGTAAAATTACCCACGTTAACGCATCTCTAATAAAATCCATTCTTGAACAAGGTTACACGCCAGTCATTTCTCCAATAGCAATTAGCGAGGAATCTGACTTTCTCAACGTAGATGGCGATAGGGCAGCTGCTAACATTGCAGGACAAGTAAAAACTGACAAGGTTTTATTCCTAACAAATGTTGATGGGCTGTTAATAGATGAAAAATTAGTAGATACTTTAACGCTAGCGAAAGCAAAAGAAATTTTGCCACAAATTGGATTTGGCATGCAAAAAAAGATACTTGCTGCAACTGAAGCGCTTGAGATGGGAGTAACGGAAGCAATAATTGCAAATGGTCAAAGGGAAAACCCCATATCGTCTGCAATTGCACATAATCATTGTACGGTAATCAAAAATGAGTGAGGATCAATATTTAGGAAATCTTTACCAGAGATTTCCTGTAACCATAGAAAAGGGATTAGGCTCTCATGTATGGGATACCGATAACAACGAGTACATTGATTGTATGGGAGGATATGGAGTTGCACTGGTTGGTCATAGAAATGAGCGTGTTGTAAACGCGATTAAATCTCAAATTGACAAAGTGATTACTGTTCACAGCTCTTTCTACAATAAGACTAGGGAGGAGTTTTTGCAAACTTTGATTGACAATGCACCATCAGGACTTTCTCAGGTTCACCTCAACAATAGTGGGGCTGAGTCTGTAGAGGCTGCTATAAAATTCGCGAGGAAATTCACT
>JAANXC010000020.1 GCA_018263495.1 Nitrososphaerota archaeon | reverse complement strand
CTGATTTTTTTCATCGGATTCTATTTCTACATCTTTTTTATTTTTTGACGTTTTCTTTGGCTTTGCCTTTTGCTGCTTCTTATAGCGTGCAAGATATTTTTTCTCATAGTTTTCTGTTTCTTTTTTTTCAGATCTTCCAAACNATTTCATACATATTCACCTTTTTTTATATTTATTATCTCCTTATTTTCCCTCTTACATACTTTAAGTAAAAACCAATTCCACCCAAAATGAATCCAGATACCAGTGCAAGTATTCCTAATTCTGGATGTTCCTGGTACTGTGTTGGGCCAACCATGAATAATACTGCACCAAAAATGATCAAAAATAATGATGTGCTTCTTTTTGGTTTGTTGTGTTCATTATGTACCATGATGATCAAATATGCCTGTAAATAGCATCTGCAACCTTTTTCTTTCCAATATCTTCAATAAACGGTCCAATTTTTGGTCCACGATCTTTTGAAAGTATGATTTGATAAAGAATTTTGAAAAAGTCTTTTGGTTGAACCTGATTTTCCTTTGCTATACTGTATATCGAATTTTGCAGATCTTCCGGTGCTTCATCCTTTTGTAATAAATCGGCTAATTGTTTCAAGGCAACTTTAGATGAATCATCAACCGTAATCTTAGTAGCAGGTATTTTTGTTTCTTCAAAGTCATCAGAATAATTTCCAGCTAGTTTGATCAATTCTCCTACACTATCTTTTCCCTCTTCCTTTATTGTACCATAATCAATCAGCTTTGAAGTTACATGTTCTATCCGATTATCTTTGAATATTTTACATAATTCTACTAATAGTCTATAGCTTACATGTGTGCTAGGATTCTTTGGAGGTCTTAGAAGATTAACATATTCATAAAGCCCTTTAGATTTTACAAGTTTTGCTTCGTTATCCACCTTGGTTTTTCCAAAGTAGATATTTTCTAATTCATTACATTCGTCCATAAGTGACGGTATATCTTCAAACCCAAGTTCCCTTGCACCAGTTATTCTTTTGTAAAGTAAGAGAAGAATTGATTCAGGCGTTCCATATGTTAACCATTTTTGTGATGTCACAACATTTCCAAGGGATTTTGATATTTTTTTCCCGCCCTTGTCCAAGAACATCTCATATTTTACATGGTGAGGATGTGGAAATCCTAGTATCTCATCTGAAACCCAGTCGTTTACTTTGACCGAGTCCATGATGTCTTTTCCATACGCTTCAAATCGTATGTCAAATGCTTGCCATCTGGCAGCAAATTCAACCTTCCATGCTAGCTTTCCAAGATCCTTTGTGATATCAGATTCTCCTTCATGTCCACAACCTTTGATTATATTGGAACCAATTTCAGAATCTTTGCATCTATATCTAATCTTTTTTTCCTCTTCAATATACTCGAAAGATTCTGTGGTGTATAATCTATCACAATTCTTGCAAACAGGAAAGTATGGAAGAACATTTTGAAATTTTTGTTGACCTGTTAATTTTTCAATCTCATCTCCAATTTTTTTACTATTAACAAGTATTTTGTGAATTTGATCCTTTAAGATACCATTTTTGTAAGTATCATGCGCTGTCTTGTGAACATATTTTATTCCTAATTTATCAAGCCCATCTAGGAGCATGCTGCTCATATGACTTCCGTAAGAATCATGACATTTTCCATACGGATCTTCGATGGCAGATACTCTTCTACCCATATTTTCTTCTTTGACATCTAATCCCTCTGGGATTTTTCGTAATCCATCTAGATCATCTGAATATGCTATCAATTCAGATTTGTAGCCCAAATTTTCAAGAGCTAATTTTACACCGTATGCTCTAACAGCATCGCCTAGACTACCAATATGTGGAATGCCGGAAGCACCTAACCCACTTTCTACCCTAATAATTCCATCAATGTCTCGCCCAAGCTGCTTTTCACGTTCAATTAATTCAAAGGCTAGTTTGTCTATCCATGTACCCTTACCAATTATTTTTTGTTCAGTCATAATTTACCTTAATTGTTTCGACATGTATGGTCCATCTAATGAGTAGCCCAATTTTTTGTAATATTCACGTGTACCAACTGCACTAATCACAAGAATTTTTTTTGCGTCAAAACTCTCTTTTGATATTTTTTCTGCCTCATCCATCAATTTTCTACCTAACCCAGAATGCTGAATACTGTTTTCTTCGTGTTCACCAATCTTAATTGATTTCCCAAACACATGAAGCTCCCTAACTATACATGAATTTGAAGTAATTTCATCTCTGTGTGCCAATTCACTTGGTTTTCTTAAGCGCAAGAATCCATAAATTGTTTCATCTTTATCGTCAAAAGAAATGAAAACCTCTCTTCCATTTGAGGAATCATATTTTTCTTTGTTAAGTTTCAATAACTCTGAAGGAGTATTTTTTCTAGAAAGACCTGCCTCTCTACATCTAATACATTTACAAGAAAATCCTTCATCCTTCAATCGTTTGTGAACAATTTGCCTTAGATTGCCTGCTTTTGGACCAGCCTGAATTTCACCTGGTGTAATTTCTCTCTGAACGCGCATAATTCTAACCCATTTTGGAACCATTTTTTTTGCTTCAGTAAGTACATGTAACATTTCTTCGTCAGTATATGGCTTGTATTTTTTTTCTAGGTAATCGTTGTACAGTGGGGTATTTTTCAAAACCAATGATGGATATATCTTTAACATGTCTGGTTTGAGATTAGAGTCATTGAATAGTTTCTTGAAATCATTGATGTCTTCATTAGGTGTCATAGTAGGCAAGCCTGGCATCATATGCGCAACTATTTTGTATCCGGAATCCTTTGAAATTTGGAACGAATCTATAACATCATTGTAGTCGTGTCCCCTATTAACAATCTTGTAAACTCGTTCGTGTAGACTTTGTACACCAATCTCAACTCTTGTTACGCCATATGAGAGCATTAGGTCAACATGTTCTTTTTTACAATAATCTGGCTTTGTTTCAATAGTGAAGCCAACATTCCTATTTTTTGCCTTCTGATTGTTTTCCATGGCAATTTCCAAGTTTGGTGATGGAAATCCATTTAATGCATCGTAGCATGATTTGATAAAGTTCTCTTGATAATCCTTTGGCATGAAAAGAAACGTTCCACCAACAACAACTAATTCTATTTTGGTTGCGTCATGTCCAAATACGTGTAGCTGGTTAAGTTTTGAAGTGATCTGAATATTTGCATCGTATCCATTTTTAATGGAACTGATTGCAACAGGCTCTTTTCCCGTATAGCTATTTGGTGTATTGAATTCAATTCCACCTGGGCAATAAGTACATCTTCCATGAGGACATGCATATGGTTTCGGCATTAGTGCAATTACCGCTACGCCGGATGCAGTTTTTACTGGTTTTTTAAGCAAAATCTTTTGGAGTTTTTCATACGATTTTCCGTCCACCGTTGATAAGATTTCATAGTTTTTTGGAATTTTATCCAAAGAGTATTTTGTACAAATTCTTTTGATCTCTGATTTTGTATGATTTTTTGTAGGTTCAGTAATTTGCAATAGACTTTGTGATATCTCACGACATGCATTAGAGAAATTTTGGTTTTTCATCTGTTGTTATAACTATTTTTCAATACTATTCTTTATAGAAATTTTACGGTTTAGTATAGATATAATACCAACAATTGCAATCGCCAAGATTTCCAAATATAACCAATCTAATCCTTGGAATCGGAAAATTTCAACTGTAAAAGGAGAAAGCAGTGGAAATCCACTTGTTGAACCGGGATAAATTTGTCCAGCAAGCCAAGTATCAAAAGCAATATGTGATATTATGGCAGAAAATGAGATAGCTGCCAAGCGATAGTCTTTTTTTCCAAAAGCATACAGCATTATCACACCAATAATTATTGCAAATGGCAATGAATGTACCATGCGTGAAATCATTTCCACATCAAAAAACTGCAGTAAATGATCAGCATCAACTAGTAATGC
>JAANXC010000002.1 GCA_018263495.1 Nitrososphaerota archaeon | reverse complement strand
ACACCAAATCAACCTTGTCAACTGATTCTTGACATGCGTCAATCTCCATTTTGCTTGCAAGCGAAGCAAGTTCTGGGTTTGAGTCAAGACCATGTTCATGTAAATCAACTAGAATTTCACCATCTGATTTGACAGAAACTGCAGTGACTGCCCATAGTTCCGCACCCTGAAATTTTGTACTGTTGAAGCTACTGTCAATTCCTGTTGCAATAACATCTTGTTTTGTGGGTGAAAAATCTACCCAGTTTGATTTAGCCTCTTTAACTATCTGTTCAAATTTTGGGCCCTTCAAAATTGATAACGTTTCGTCACGTTTTTTGATTGCATCCTTAAGAACACTGTTTAACATACAGCAGGATCGGTTTCATTGAATATGAATATTAGGGTGTAAAATTCACTTCGTCAGAATTAGCTTGAAATCGTGCTTGTGGTAATGTCAGAATAACCCATCAATAAAATTTCTAGAATTTTTTTGCCTATATCTCAGAGTTTAATTATAATCACAATTGCATTTTATCGATTTGAAAAGAATTGGTCTATTGGGTTGTGGCGCAATAGGAACCCAGATAGCACTTGCAATTGACTCTGGAAAAATTCCTGCCACACTTACGCATGTATATGATATTGAACAATCACATGCAGAAAACCTAGTTTCAAAGCTAAAACAAAAGCCTGAAGTTGTGACCAATTCACATCTACTCTCTTCAAATTCAGTTGAATTGGTAGTTGAGGCTGCGTCACAAGATGCAGTGCGAAATGATGCAGTAAGCATACTTCAGAACAAAAAAGACATGATGATCATGTCTGCAGGCGCCTTACTGGACGAGTCTGTCTTTGAGGTGATATCTGATGCATGTAGGGACTTTGGCAAAACCGTGTACCTTCCATCTGGTGCAATAGCTGGTCTTGACGCATTAAAGGCGGTAAGGGACGAACTTGAATCTGTTGTGCTTATTACCACTAAAAATCCAAATTCACTCAAGGGCGCTCCATTTTTTGACAGTTCTGATATTGATCCTGAGAAAATTTCCGAACCAACTGTTCTTTTTGACGGTACAGCAAAGGAAGCTGTATCACTGTTTCCTAAAAACGTCAATGTGTCTGCACTCCTCAGTCTGGTAGGCTTGGGTGGTAACAATACAAGCGTTAGAGTTGTTGCAGATCCTAACACAGACAAAAACACGCATGAAATTAACGCAAATGGAAAATTTGGCAACATAAAGATCACTGTTGAAAACGTACCAGATTCTATGAACCCAAAGACAAGTAGGCTTGCCACTCTTTCCGCCGTAGAACTCCTAAGGCAGATCTGCACCAAAGAGGTTCAGATAGGAACGTAAGTGGCAAAAATTGCCAATTAAATTAATTTTGAAGACAAATTTGAACCATACATTATCCTTTAAATGATTATACAAGTCTATTTTTTTGGTCATGTTAAAGGATGAAGTTCTAAAACTGAAGAAGGAAAAAGATGTTGTCATCTTGGCACACAATTATCAGGTTCCTGAAGTCCAAGACGTGGCTGATTTTGTTGGAGACTCACTAGGACTATCAAGACAAGCTGCTAAGGTAAAGCAAAAAACAATTCTATTTTGTGGTGTACACTTTATGGCAGAGACTGCTGCAATTGTCAGTCCTGACAAAAGAGTTTTGATTCCTGATCTTGAGGCGGGTTGCTCGCTGTCAGATTCTATTACTGTTGATCAACTAAGAAAGTGGAAAAAAGAACATCCAGATGCGATTTCAGTTGGATATGTTAACACAACAGCTGAAATAAAATCGGAGCTTGATTATTGTTGTACATCTTCAAACGCTGTCAACGTTGTTAATGCAATTCCTAGGGAGAAGGAAATCTTGTTCTTGCCTGACATGTTTTTGGGTTCTTACGTTGCAAAAATTACTGGCAGAAAGAATATGCAGATTTGGGCTGGAGAATGTCATGTTCACGCTGGAATTACACCGGATCACGTTGAAAAAAAATTAGCCGAGCTAAAAAATGCTGAGTTTGTTATTCATCCGGAATGTAGTTGCACTACTCCAATGATGCATGACGTTGCATCAGGTCGTTACAAAAACCATCAAGTTCAAATCCTTTCAACTGAAGGCATGATGAATCATGTTTCAAAATCTGATTCACAGCAGTTTGTTGTAGCAACTGAAACTGGAATTCTATATAGAATGAGGCAACAAAACCCACAAAAAACATTCATCCCTGCTTCAGAAAGTGCAGAATGTGAATACATGAAGATGATTACATTAGACAAGGTATATCGTTCATTATATGATGAAAAATACGAAGTGAAAGTTGCGAAAAAGATTGCTGATAAGGCACGCTTAGCAATTGAAAGAATGCTTTCAATAAGCTAAATTCTAAACATAAACTTCAAGGCTAAGATCTAAACCCTTGACAGAGTTTGTGATGGAACCTACCGAGATCATGTCAACACCAGTTTTTGCATATGCAGTGATATTTTTTGAGTTTATTCCACCAGACGCTTCCAATTTTACCTTATTACGTAGTTTTTTCTTTTGAAGTGCAGTTATTGTTTTTTTAATCTGTACGGGAGAAAAATTGTCCAACATAACAATCGTGGCACCGCTACTTGCAGCAAGTATGGCATCTCTTTGATTTTCCACCTCTACTTCAACATGTTTATGTCGTTTTCGTGCATTTTTGATAATACCTTCCATCGAGTTGGTTACCAACAAATGATTATCCTTTATCATAACCATATCATTCAATGACATTCTATGCTTGTGACCACCACCAATCATAATGGCCTCTTTATCAAAAAATCTGAGACCAGGAGCTGTTTTTCTGGTTGAGTAAAGTTTTGTCTTTCTGTTTATTTTTCTAATTTTTGATACTAGAAAATTTGTTTGCGTGGAAATACCACTCATTCTTGATAACAGGTTTAAGGCTGTCCTTTCGCATGACAAGACAGTTCCTGCATTACCAGATATTTGTAAAATTATTTGGTTTGATTTTAATTTAGCACCATCTTTTTTTATTGTTTTAACATTACAACCTTTTAGACGAAATATATCCCCCGCAAATTTTACACCTGCTAAAACACCCTCCTGTCTTGAAATAATTTTAGCTTTAATCTTCTTTTTTGGTAATAACACACTTGTGATATCGCCACCTTGTATATCCTCGGAAATAAATCGTAATAATTCTTTTTTGATATTAGTACCCAACTTAGGTTACCTTAAGTGCATATTTCCCCTTTACAGTTATTTTCAAGGTTTTTGCAATTCTAGATTCTTCTGGGTTTGCTACTACAACTATTCCCTCCCAATCCGGAGTTAGATCCGACGATTTACACGCTGGACAAACCTTACCAATAGTAACACACTTGCATTTTCTACATGCTAATTCTTTTACCATATCACTTCTCCTTAACTTCTACTTTTTCTTCTTTCTTGTCTTTCTTTGCTTCTACTTTTTCTTCTTTCTTGTCTTTCTTTGCTTCTACTTTTTCTTCTTTCTTGTCTTTCTTTGCTTCTACTTTTTCTTCGACACCACTGGCTTTTTTAAGATCTTCCTGTATCCATTCATCTGCACCTAAAAATGGCTGTCTACATGTAATACCTATTTTTCCCATTGTTGATGCTTTACCAAGTGATACTGCTGTAATTCTTGTTCTTATTGTAGAACCAATTTTTAGTGTTCGTCCACTTTGGTTCGCAAGTATGACACCAGACGCAATATTACTTTTTAGATAATCATCCATCACTTGTGACAGGTGTAATAACGCATCAGTAGGACCAATTCTAACAAATGCTCCAAAGTCAGTAATATCTACAAGTTCGCCATAGATTATCTCCTGAAGTTTTGGATAAAATGTTAATGCGTCAAATGTAACTCGATGAAATGTACCTCCGTCACCGGCAATTAATTTTCCCATTGGCTCAACATCCGCACTCAGGATCATTATGATGTAGCCCAAATCCTGTTTAACCATACTCTCGTATTTTGACTTAAGAATGTCTACTGCTGCTTTATTCAACGATGTATCAAAAAGACTAGGTGGAATCCTAACAATATCTTCGAGCGTAGAAACAGAAAACACTTTGTTGTGGTATCGATTTTCACCTTATGAACCTTTTGGAAAACCATGCCTAGCTTGTACGCAAATTGTAATTTTCAAATTATGCCAAGCTAAATCTGCCTATCTTTAAATAAAGTAGAGGTAAATTCTGCGCTATGGTTGGCGTTGACGATGTTATCAACAAACTTTCGACTGTAATTGATCCTGACCTAAACAAGGACATTGTCTCAATGGGAATGATCAAAGACTTGGATCTTAATTCTGGTAATCTAAAGTTTACACTTGAGCTTACAACACCAGCATGTCCATTTAATGAACAGATAGAAGAAGATGTTCGTAAGGCAATCGACGAACTTGATGGAATTAATAATCTCGACATGAATGTAACTGCAAAGGTGATGGAAGGAAGATCACTGGATGCAGACGAATTTATGAAAGGTGTTAAAAATATCGTAGCTGTTGCAAGTGGAAAAGGCGGAGTAGGAAAATCCACCGTAGCACTAAATCTTTCATTAGCACTTGCAAAAACTGGAGCTAAAGTTGGTTTGTTGGATGCTGATATCTATGGTCCAAGTATACCACTAATGCTTGGAATGAAGGGAACTGAAATGGATGTAGAGATGGATCAAGAGAAAAGGAAATTGGTGCCACCAGAATATGAGGGCATTAAGGTTGTGTCTTTTGGTTTTTTTGCAGAGCAGGAACATCAAGCAGCAATTTACAGAGGTCCAATCATATCTGGAATTGTAAAACAGTTTTTAGTTGATACTCTTTGGACTGATTTAGATTATCTAATTGTTGATTTACCACCTGGTACAGGTGATATACCATTAACATTGGCACAAACAATCCCAATTACAGGAATTCTTGTTGTTACAACTCCGCAGGAGGTAGCAAGTAGTGTTGCTAGTAAAGCAATTGGAATGTTTGATAAGCTTAATGTGCCAATGCTGGGTGTTGTTGAAAATATGAGTTATTTCGAGTGTTCAAAGTGTAATGAAAAACATTACATATTTGGTAATGGTGGTGCAGAAAAAATTAGTGAAAAGCATAACATGCCATTACTTGGTGCGATACCACTCAATTCAGGAATTATGGCAGGATCTGATGTTGGAAAGCCTGTCATGATTACAGATCCTGATTCTCCAAGTGCTGAAGCATTTACTGTAGCTGCTAAAAATATTGCAGCGCAGTGTAGTATTCAAGCCAGAAAAGTACAGGAAGAAATGCAAGCGGAGACAACTCCAGCAGCTAGTTAGATTTTCTTGCAACTACCTGATGATCTTCGTGATCAGCTTAAAAATCCACTAGGGAATTTAATCAGTGACAATGATCCAAACAAAGAAAATATCATAAAAAAAATTTCTGCTGAATCAGTTATAATTACAGTGGGAGATAGGACAACTGAAAATATGTTACAATTGGGTCTCAAACCGCAGATTCAAATCATAGATGGTCTCGAAAAACGTAATCAGCGTACAGTCCCTGTTGATGATACAATAAACACGAATCTTTCCTGCAGAAATCCGCCTGGTGAAATAACCGAGGAAAGTATACAAGTTATTCAAAAAGCATTTTCTAGTGAATCACCAGTTAGAATCACAGTAGATGGGGAGGAGGATCTTCTTGTTATACCTGCATGTATCTTTGCACCTGAAAATTCTGTCGTGATGTACGGTCAGCCGAACGAGGGCTTAGTTATTGTTACAATCACGCCTGAAATACGAGAGAAGGTTCAAAAAATACTTGATGTAATGAACTAGGGGTATGATGAGACGGTGGCTGTATGATTTATGATTACACTACTAAACTCTGACCCTGCTTTGTAAAGGTAAACCAAGATCAAAACAACAATTGACATCATACGATAAACTAACATTTTGACATTAGATTATGTGAAATTAGATCCAGACCTTAGACTTGTAATTTGTGAAAAAGTTGGAATATACGCTAAGCGCTTTTCCATTCCAGAACCCAAAATACTTCTCACTACGCGTGAGGTTCTTGATATGCCAAGGGAGATGACAGAAGGTGCTCGTACTTCAGCCTACAAATATTTAGGTCTCTCATACAACAGGCAGAATCTCATATTCCTAAATATTAGGAAAATTTCTGATGAGAAGGATCTAGAGAATACGATCGTGCACGAATTGATCCATCAAAGATTTCCATATCTAAGCCATGGAAAGAGGTTTAGCAAACTTGTTAGGCAAGGCTTACGAGGGAAGAATTTTCCACCATATCAAAAAAGAAAATGAATTAACTAAAATTTTTTGTTCGATGATTTATATTTACAACGTCTAGGCATTGCAAGTATAACATGGCAATTTCTGACCTTATGTCAATTAGCACATCTGAACTTTTACCAATAATTGCAGTAATAGCTTCTTTTGCGGTAGCAGCTGGATTTGCTGCTTGGGTTACTAAGCAAAAACCTGGAACGAAAGAAATGCTTGAAATCTCAAATGCAGTAAAGGAAGGCGCTTCAGCGTTTCTCAGAAGAGAAATGAAAGTCATAATTCCTGTTGCTATAGGTCTATCAGTAGTTATTGGCTTTTTCATAGGTTCTTCTAACGGAATAGCATTTGCTGTTGGTGCAGCACTTTCAGCAGTTGCCGGAATAATTTCATTGAAAATTACTGTCAAGGCAGCAGTACGGTCAGCTCATTCTACTAAGAAAGGACTTGGAAGCACTTTTGCATTAGCATTCAGAGGTGGTGCAACTGTTGGTCTTTCAGTACCAGCAATGGCCTTAGGCGCTATGGCTGTACTCTATATGATATATCCAGATCCAATCTCAATAGCTGGTGTAGGAATTGGAGCGAGTCTAATCGCATTATTCATTAGAATTGGTGGTGGAATTTACACCAAGGCGGCAGATATGGCTGCAGATCTAGTCGGAAAAGTTGAAGCAAACATTCCAGAGGATGACCCACGAAATCCTGCTACCATTGCGGACAATGTAGGTGATAATGTTGGTGATGCAGCAGGAATGGGCTCTGATGTTTACGAGTCTTACATAGTTACTATGTTAGCGTCTTTATTGATTGCAGCTCTTATAGGATTTCCTGATATTGTAATTTATCCAATTCTTGTTGGTGCGTCAGGAATAATTGCTTCGATAATCGGTGCAGCCACTATAAACTCTAGAAAGATTAAGGATGTAATGAAACCTCTTAACGTAGCTTTTTACATTTCAGCAGCAGTCGCAATTGCATTAAACTTTATTTTTGCTCGTCTGTTTCTTGGAGAATCAGACCTTACATACGCATTATTTGGAGCTACTGTAATTGGTGTGATTCTTGTACCTGTGATACAAAAAATTACTGATAACTTTACAAATTACAAGTACAAACCAGTTAATGAAATAGCAGAGTCTGCAAAGTGGGGCTATGCATCATTGACTCTAATGGGAATCATACAAGGCATGCGTTCTACTGGTCCTTTCATGATTGCATTGGTAGTTGCAATTATCGTATCATTTGCTTTGTGTTCTTCAGCAGCGCCTGAAGGCTCCGATCCATTACTTTATGGAATATTTGGAACATCACTTACTGCGATGGCAATGTTGAGTCTTGCAGGAATTGTGTTAAGTATAGATGCTTTTGGTCCTATTGCTGATAACGCAGGTGGAATTGTAGAAATGACTGGTATGGGGGAAAAGAACCGTAAAGTTACTGACGAAATTGATGCTGTAGGAAATACAACAAAGGCAATAACAAAAGGATTTGCAATAGCTAGCGCTGGACTTGCTGCATTAGCTATGATTCAGGCTTTCCAGTATGAGGCAGCAGAATATTTCCACGTAATATTTGATTATTCATTATCAAATCCTTCAGTTATTGTAGGTCTATTGGTTGGTGGCTTAATCCCTTTCATTATTACTGGTCAATTAATTAGCGGTGTTTCACGTGCGGCTTTCATACTTATTGATGAAATAAGAGCTCAATTCAAGAAAAATCCTGGAATACTTACTGGTAAGACAAAACCAGATTATGCTAAATGTGTGGACATAGCTACCGTAGCATCAATCAAAGAACTGTGGAAAACTGCAAGCATAGCTGTTTCTGCTCCTATAGTTCTTGGAGTTTTATTAGGTCCTGAAGCAGTAGCCGGCTTGTTATTGGGCGCAGTAGTTACTGGAATATTTCTTGCTTACCATTTGGCAAATACCGGTGGTGCATGGGATAATGCTAAAAAACTCATAGAAATGAAGGGCGAAAGAGGAACTGAAGAACATAAAGTCGCGGTAGTAGGTGATATCATTGGAGATCCTTACAAAGACACAGCTGGACCTGCACTAAACACAGTCATAAAATTACTTAATACAGTAGCTATAGTTTTCGTTGCTGCATTTGTTACTATAATTCCAGGATTGTAGATTAAAAAAATAGTTTATGGGCATCCTTCCATTTTTTGAATGAAGAATCCCTTTTCTTTGATTTCATTTTCAACTTGTNCTGGAGCTCCTTGTGTGTGACAAAATTGGCATTCTTCTCCTGTTACCTTTGCGCCCTCTTCACCAACCGTTGCTAGCCACTGTTTTGCATATTCAATTGCTTTGTCATGATCCTGCACGTTTGTTATAACATCAAAGTGCATAGTATGACCATCTTTGGCTTTAACGTAAGTGTCGTAGACATGTATATCCATTGTCATAATATTGCATAAAATTAGGGATATTTAATCTAAACCCACCTGACTTTACTTACTGGAAAAAATGACGTTCCATAACTTTAATTTTAATTTCTTTCTCACCCTCCATATCTTTCTCTAGTATGAATGCCCTAAGATCCATATTTATTCCAGAAAAAATAATCCATGGAACATCACCATTCACTTTCATGAATTTTTTATCAAAGTTTGATGGTGATGCAGCTGAGTCTGGGTGCGAATGAAATATTCCAACAAGTTCTAACCGTTTTTTCTCTGCAAGTTGATATCCTTGTAACAGTTCTTCTGGATGAATTATAAAACTGGTTTTAGAGTCTTCGTGTGCATTACGTGTCAGAAAAACTTCTTTAACATTCCATTGCTGATCATTATGTGTGCCAAGCAGCATTGCACATGACTCAGAAATACCTGCTTTTTCAGAATGTTGTATTAGTGCATCTACTTGTTTCTGGTTTAGCAGTATTTCATCCATGTATTATTCAACAGGTTCTTCTATTACAATGCTTGCAACCATCCAAGGATGAACTACACACATGTATTCATAAGAACCAATATCCAGTTCATTTGAATCAAGTAGGAATCTTTCACCAGCGTTAAGTATACTAGAATCGAAAGTTTCCCCAAAGTCTAGCGAACTAGTGACAGTATGCATTACTTCATCATCATTTGTCCATTGAATTACAGAACCTTTTGAAATCGTAGCAACATCTGGGTCATAATCTGGGTTTCCTTGTTCATCAGAGCCTGCTAAGATTGAGATAGCAAAAATTTCACCCTCAGGAACTTCTTGAACAATCTCTTCAACAGCTTCTTCAACCACTTCTGGAAGCAAATACCCAGTAGGACCTAGGATGCCAAAGCCAAAAAACACTGTGATGCCCAAAGCAATTGCAAATATGAAGATTAAACCAACAGGTTTGACATATTGTGGCATCTTCATAGCCATGTATGCTATAACAATACCTGGAATAGACACCATGATTAGGATTCCCGCAACTGTTGGCAGTGTAGTGCTTTCGTTGCCTATGAATGCCGCAGCGCCAAATCCCAAAATTATTGACATGATAACCAAAACTGTAGCTTTTGTTCTGTTCGATGTTGATACCCCACCATCTAGAATTCCAGCACCCAAGAAGATTAACCCGAAGAAAAATAACAAGCCTGAAAGTGCATGCATTCCATCAATGAAGGTATGCGCTATTTCCGCATAAGACAGAACTATACCAACCAGTCCAATAGCAGTAAGCCCACCACCGGGCATAACTAGTTCCCAATTACTCATTTGAGCTTGATGAGAAGTGCTAGATAATTAATCGTTTTGCACAAGAATTGATCGATTCGAATAAATTAAATCATATATCCTAATGCCAACAATAGTTGGGATTAAAAGAGATATTCGAGGTTTCAAAGCCCAGAATAATAATTTTGCTTGTTATAACGGCTGTTACATCTATGTATGCTGGAAGTAAATTTGTAGGTCCTGAAATAAGCTATCTAGGAATTTTACATATTATAATTGCTGGATCCCTTGCCTCAGCTGGTTCAAGTGCACTCAACCACTTTTATGATAAAGACATTGATTTGAAGATGAAGCGGACGAGTAACAGACCAATACCATCTGGCAGAAGTAAGGATACAACAGTTCTCGTTTATGGACTTGGGGTTAGCATAGTTTCTGTTATTTATGCAGCATTCACACTCAATTATCTATGCGCCTTCTTTGTAGCCCTGGGAATTTTCTTTTATGTTATAATTTATACAATGTGGCTTAAACGTTTGAACTCCTCAAACATTGTAATTGGTGGATTTGCAGGAAGTGCTGCATCCATGGCTGGTTGGTCTGCTGCTACTGGTTCAATGGATATTTTAGGATTTTTAATAGGATTTTTGGTTTTTGTATGGACGCCATCGCACTTTTGGTGCCTTGCAATGAAAATACGTGATGACTATGCGGAAGCGAAAGTTCCAATGCTACCTGTATTGATTGGTATGGAAAGAACATCAAAATACATCCTTGCTAATACGATTATACTTTTACCGTATTCATTGATGTTGTATGCATTTGGCATGGGTATTGTTTATACCATAATTGCATCTATTGCAGGTGGCCTTATGTTGGCATATCATTACAAGCTAACAAAAACACCAACGTCAGATTTTGCATGGAAGGCATACAAAGTAACTGCTCCTTATCTTACTATCATCTTTGTAGGAATTGCACTAGATGCAGCTTTTCATTTTAGATTCTAGTTAAACACCATTATTAGATTCAGGAAAACTATTTTCATAGTCTTTTTCTAATGTTTTTTCGTTCTGCATTTCAACGTCATCCTCTTCTTCTTGCTTGGAAACAATCGCTATTCTACGTGTGTCCTTAGTAAGCCAGTTTACATTTATCAATCCCATTATTTCCAAATCAAGTAATATTTTATTAAAAAGATCGTCCGATAGTTGATAACCATCTTTTACTAGCTTCTTAGCAAGCGTTTTATCAGTAATAGAACCTAATTCCTTAATTTTGTCAATTACTATATTCTTGTATTTTACAGTCAATTTTATCTGTAAAATGTATCACCAGAAGACTTTGGAATTATATTTGAAACTTCGGACTTGATGTCACTGTACCACTTATCAATTTCTTTAGTGATTGATGGTCTAACCCTCTTTAACCCTAAGGCGAAATCATTACTGGTTATATTTAGAGAATCTCTTTGCATTGCATTAACAGCTGCCTCTCTACATAGTGATGCCAAATCAGCTCCAGTATAGTTTTGTGTAGACACTGCAATTTCATTCAAGTTAATATTATTTGCAAGCGGCATACCATCTGTTAATATCTTAATTATCTCTAATCTACTTTTTTCATCTGGCGGCTGAACAAACAAAACAATGTCAAGTCTGCCATTACGTAGCATTGAGTTATCAATTAAGTCAGGTCTGTTTGTAATCCCAACTACTACTATGTTAGATGTTCCACTGTCTTCCATTTCAGTTAACATTTGGCTAAGCACTGTTTCCCCATGATTGTTTTCATCTTTAATTTTAGATTTTGCAAGTGAATCAAGCTCATCAAAAATAACAACACATGGTGCAGCAGCTTTTGCCTTACGGAAAATCTCTCTAATCGCCTTTTCAGATTCACCAACCCATTTTGACAATATCTCCGGTCCTCTAACAAGAATCATATTTGCACCACATTCAGCCGCTAATGCTCTAGCAAGAAGTGTCTTTCCACAACCTGGTGGTCCATAAAGTAATACACCCTTAGGTGGTTTGACACCCATCTTTCTAAATTTATTAGGTGTGTTGATAGCTGTAACCATGTTATCTTCCAATATCTTTTTTTCATCGTTTAATCCACCTACATCATTCCACCAAACTTTTGCACGTTCAACATAAAACTGTCGCATAGCTGTTGGAATTACTTCTAGTGTTGCATCGTAAAAGTCACGCAATTTTATTTCCATTGATTGTAATATCTTTGATGGTATACGCTCGTTTTCAAGATCAATTTCTGGTAGATAACGTCGTATCGCCTTGATGGCACTTTCTCTACATAACGATTTGATATCTGCNCCNGTATATCCATGAAGATCACTTGCAAAGTTTTTCAAATCAATATCTGCCGCAAGAGGCATTCCACGTGTATGTATTTGCAAAATTTCTAATCTTCCATCTGCATTAGGGACAGAAATTTCCAACTCTCTATCAAATCTTCCAGGTCTTCGTAATGCAGGGTCTACACTATCAGGACGGTTTGATGCACCAAGTACAATGACATTGCCCCTTTCAGTTAATCCATCCATCAGTGCTAAAAGTTGCGCTACTACTCGTTTTTCAACATCGCCATAAACCTCTTCTCGTTTTGGCGCAATCGCATCAATCTCATCGATGAATATAATACTAGGCGAGTTATCTTTTGCTTCTTTGAATATATCTCTAAGCTTTGCTTCTGTTTCCCCATAGTATTTGTTCATAATCTCAGGTCCATTAATTAAATACATGTTAGCATCTGATTCACTCGCAATAACTCTAGCAAGAAGTGTCTTTCCACAACCAGGTGAACCATAAAGTAATACACCGCTATGAGGCTCAACTCCTAACCTACTGAAAAGTTCTGGATGTCTCAATGGCAACTCAACAATTTCTCGCATAGCCTTAACTGCATCTCCCAATCCACCTATTTCCTCATATGTGATGCGAGTTCTCTTGTCAGTTGCCGTTTCAGAAAGTATTTTTAGAACGGAAGAACGCTCAATCTTAACAATTCCTTTTGGTGTTGTATTGCTAATCTTGAACTCCATCGAGTTTCCCAAGATCATTACTGAAATCTCATCGCCTATGCTCAACGGTAGTCCTTTCAATCTATTTTTAACAAAGTCAGTAAACTCTTTGTCTATAGTAACTACTTCATTAATTGGCATAAGTTTCACTGTCTTGGCAGTTTTTACCTTAACCTTTTTCACATAAACTACATCACCAAGCGCTGCTCCAATGTTTTTTCTAGTTTGTCCATCCAGTCGAATAGAATCTGGGTTTTTTTCATCCTCATCAGATGGCCATACTATGGCACAGCTTGTTTTACTTCCCTTTATTTCAATAATGTCACCAGGTGCAACATGTAGGTAATCCATAGCATTATGACCTATTCTGGCTCTTCTTTTTCCAACATCTCTTTGCTTAGATTCTTCCACTCTCATTTGCAATAGATTTTTTTCATTCGCCAAGAAATCACCTATTTCATATCAACTGACATTCTACTCATGTTCAGAACTTCAAATTCACTAACTCCTTTTACATCCTTTACTGCATTTTCTAGTGAATCCATCTGACCTTCCTTATCATCCAAAACAAATTCTGCTTTGATAAAATGTAAACCAAAAGCAAGTGGCTCCAATTGGTGATTTTTAAGTTGAATACCGTCTTTCAACGATCCTTTGATAGTCTGTGCTAATTCGTTCAAATCAACCTCTATCCCAGTTGGAAGAATTTTTGTGATCAATAATAATTGCGCCAATTTCTAAGGTCCTTGAAAGTTACAGGATGAGCATGTATAATTTCTTACTGCTACTCTACAACTTTCACATCGCCAAATAAGATCACCATTATCACAGTTCGGACAATCAAATTTTACACATTTATCATTAGGCATAATATGGCGGTGACAACAGCTACATACAGGCAATTCAAGATTTGTTGACATACACAAATCGCTGCCTATTAATTGAATTTATACCTTGCTCGACTTTGTATGTGAATAATTCGTTAGCAGCCGTTTGATTTCTGCGCTCATGATATTTTGGGCAGCACTTATAGACTTACGCATACCAAGCAGTTTTACAATAGATGTTGCATGAAAGTCAAAATCATCTTTGTTTGAAATTTCAGATGTGATCTCCGGCGTTATTGTATCAAAAATTATGTCAACTGTTTTGTTATCAACTTTTTCAAGAATTTTTCTAGCTAGACGCTGTTTTTCAAATTCTTTACCAAATTTATCATGCCAAAATTTTTGGTACTGCTGAAGCTGAGAATACTTGTTTGTTTCCAAATATTTTGTAATTGCATTTCCAGCCAAAATTCCGCCCATTCCACAAGAATAAATTCCTCCTGCAGTAGTTGGTTTTGATTGCCCCGCTGCATCACCTGCTATTACTGCATCTCCGGAAACAAAATTCTTGATTGGACCTTTAATCCATATTGGTGCAAAAATTTTTCTTATAGTTGAATACCTTCCTTTGTTTCTTAGGAACTCCTCCATCATATTGGATACATTAATCTCTCTTCCAGCAACGCCCACTTTACCTACTCCCTTTCCGGATGGAATTATCCAAGCAAAAAAACCTGGGTATTTTATCTGATCAAAATACACTTCAACTTTGCCATCTGTTATCCAATCTGCATAAACTTCGTATTGCGCAGATAGTAAAATTCCATCTCTTTGATCATTTACCAAAGCACTAACTCCTCTACAGTCAACGAGAATCTTACAACCAATCTCATCAATCGATGTTCTAACACCATGCTTAGTTTTTTCTTTAAAGCTTGTCTTAACCCTAATCTCAGCGCCAGATTGTTGAGCCTGCCGTGCTACTTGTTTGTCAAGTTCTCTCCTGTTAACTACAACAACTTCCTGTTTTTTTGAATTTATTTCGATGTGTTTTCCACTTGGTGAATAAATTAGAGCAGAATTAATCATAGAATCAAACGTTTTTTGTGTTGGTTCTATTCCCATGTCATTTAATGCTGATTTGCTTACCAAACCACCACAGTGATCAGGTGTTCCAACCTCAAATCCTTCCTCTAGAACCAAAACAGAATATCCTTTTTTTGCTATCTCTCTGGCTGACATTAGCCCAGAAATACTGCCCCCTGCAACTACTACGTCATATTCTTCCATAAAGACTCAAAATGCACATTAATACAATTATGTTTCGAATAAATTGCAAAGTTTTTCATAATGCAGAGTTTTTGTATGTATATGGCAATAAAACAGGTTATTGTAGTAAGAACTGATCTAGATATGGGAAAAGGAAAGATTGCTGCCCAAGTTGGTCATGCATGCGTATTGGGAGCGGAGCATGTTAGAAAATCTAATCCTGAATGGTTCTCAGTGTGGTGGACAGGACAAGAAAAAATTGTACTAAAAGTTGCAAATCTAAAAGAACTTGAGCAGGTAAAACAAGATGCAATTGAATTTGATGTACCTTGGTCTGAGGTAACTGATGCAGGTCACACACAGATTGCTCCTGGAACAACAACATGCATATCCATTGGTCCTGCACCTGAAGAAAAAATCGATAAGATTACTGGTGATTTAAAACTTTTATAATATTTTCATATCGATGGCAATCAGATATAACATGGCAGTTTAGAATTTTCACTGTGAAAACAAGAAAAAAAGGAATTCTCTTCTTTGCAGTTGTTGCTGGTATTATGTTAACTTCTGCAGTTACACTAGCGGTAAACCCTGCACAATGGTTTAATGATTCTAGCGATTTTGATGAGATAACTGCAGAAGAATTGGATGCTTTTGATCTGGATGCCCTTGGTCTGGATCTGGAACTTGGATATAGTGGTGATCAATTATCACAGTTTTGTTCTGCAAACGAACTAGCAGGATCAAACGAACATGTGAAAGAATACAAAATACCCACTGCATGCACACAACCTCTTGCAATTACGGTAGATCATAATGGTATAGTGTGGTTTGCACAAACAAACACTGGAAAGGTTGCAAAATTTGATCCTCTAACAGAGACGTTTACTGAATATGACAACTCAGTATGGAAAAATGTAGAAAAAATATTCATTGCAAGCGCTATTGAAAATAACGTAGAGCCAACAAAATTACGTTCTATGATGTGGGGAATAGATTATTTTCCTGATGGTAGCATATGGTTTACTGACGAGGCAACAGACGCAATATGGAAATTCTCGATAGATGACGAATCATATAATAGAATTTCTTACTCACAAACTGAAGAAGGCAAATCGTCACTTCCACAAAAATTAGTTATTGAAGGTTCAAAAATTATAATTAATGATTTTACTGGTGGTAGGCTTTCATTTTTAGATTATGCACAAGATGAGCAAGGATTACTGCACTATGCAATTCCTTCTGTTATGGAGAATGCTGTAACTAGCGACTTTGCAATTGATTCAGACAAAAATGTTTGGTATACAAACTGGGTTCCAGGTGGACAGGGCATTCTGGTAAAGTTTGATTATCCCGGATATGAGTTTCAATCAACGCAGGGTGAAGTAACTCAAGGTCTTCTTCTTCAAGATTTTGTTGAATGGTATAATTTTCCAGTGGGGCTTACTACACCAAATGGTGTTGCAGTTGGACCAAATCAGAAGATTTGGTTAGCTGATACATCAAGTAATTACTTTTTCAGTTTTGATCCTAAAACCGAAGAATTTACAAAATATGTTACATCTATACCAACAATTGATTCCTACGGCAATGCATCAGGTTTCATAAAAAATCCAGTGTCAAGACCATACTGGATTGAACATTCTGATGGTAATCTCATTATGAATGAACATAATGCAAACAGAATTGGTGTGTTTAATCCATCCTCTGAAACATTGGTAGAATATACGGTTCCTTCAAGAAATCCAAACTGGCAAGACTGTGCAGGAATTGATTATTGTGGACTTGCTCAAGTATTTGACTTTGCAGTTGCTGGCGAAAAAATTTGGTTTACTGAATGGGTTGAAAACAACATTGGCGTTGTGGATACATCAATTCCACTTCCTTTTTCCATTGTAATTGATAAGGATAAGATTACTTTGGAGAAAGGGCAAACTACTCAGATCACACTTGAAGTCACCAAAACTGGAAGTGCTAACATGTATGATGCTAGTGTAAACTCTTCATCAACATCCACATTTTCAGACATAATCATCACACATGAAAATAATTTTTCACTTTCTGACAAAACAACTATCTCAGTAGAAATCATGGCAAGTGAGCATGCATTATCAGGCACACATAAAGTTCTTCTTGGTGCATACACTGACGACATTGCTGTTTCTCAGTTTATCACAGTGACAGTAATGTGATCCCAAAAATTGATTCTGAGATTGGAATATTAGCATACACAACAGATTTTTCTGGTTGTGGGGGAACAATACGAAACCAAAAAGACGATTTCAACGTTTCAGAATTAATAACAGAGAAGTCTAGTTCTAGGATTTGTTCAGAATCTGGTTTCGCTGTATACAAATTAGAAAAAAATGGAATCGATACTTATCATGCATTAGATGAAATTTTTAGAAAGCATGGTATTCGACTAAAATCTCTTGGTCTCAAGGATGCTTCTGCAGTAACAGAACAGTTTGTATTTACTACATACAAAACTAATCAACATTTTGAAATTAATGAACCAAAATACAGTCTAAAAAAAGTTGGGTTTACAGATAAAGTGTTATCAAAAAAAGAAATGGTCGGTAATCATTTTCGGATAAAGATCGATGGCGCGTCAAATGAATTAGCAAAGTTCAACGAATTTGATAAAATTTTAAATTTTTATGGTTATCAGCGATTTGGTTCGCGCAGACCTGTAACTCATCGTATTGGAAGATCGTTGATACAAAAAGACTTTGCAGGTGCGGTTGATCTTTTGCTTTCTTTTACTTCTGAATATGATAAGGATGAAAATACTAAATTACGAGAATCAATGGATGATAAATCAAAATATCCTGAAGCTCTAAAAATAATTCCAAAAGGCATGGATCTTGAAAAAATTGCGCTAAAGGAAATGATAGAACATGGTGATCCAGTTAGGGCCTTGCGTGCTTTACCATTATCAATTAGACGATTTTTTGTTCAGGCGTATCAGTCGTATATTTTTAATCGAACACTGAGTATGTCTTTAGATGCTGGCGAAGAATTATTTTTTCCGCAGTCTGATGATGTCTGTTACAATAAAAATAATGAGTTAGGAAAATTTGAAAATGATCCTTCACAAAGATTATCTATTCCTTTTGTTGGATACTCGTATTACAAAAAAACGCGTTTCAATTATTACATTGAAAAAATTTTACGTGATGAAGGTATCACGCATAAGGATTTTTTTTCTAAGGAAATACAAGAAATAAGCAGTGAGGGCGGGTTTAGAAACTCTTCCAT
>JAANXC010000019.1 GCA_018263495.1 Nitrososphaerota archaeon | reverse complement strand
TAACACTCTGTTGGGATGATACATCAATAATTCCAGAATCAATCAGATATTCCATCGAGTTAACAAATTCTGTCTCGGAAATCTGATCATCTGCCCACCAGCCTGCCGTGTTTTTAATCCAAGATGGAACAGAATCACTTTGTGCTGAAGCTGCTAATGGGAAGGCAGCAACTCCAGCAATTAGTGCAAAAAGCAGAATGGTCTTTCTAGTCATGATTTTTGATTTTGCACTCAAAGTATTTTCTTAGGTTTAGCTAAGTTATTTAAACGATCCAGATATTCTAGTTTCTTATTCTAAGAATGTAGAATAACTATGATTCTTGTAACTTTGTCTTGTATTTTTGCCACAGTAATCCAAGTATTACCGCTTCAGCAATCCAGAATGTTGTTACGGCCACCACAGACATTGTCCTAAAACCGTTCACTAAATCCATCGGAGCAGTAACTTCATCAGGACTTGGTGGCATTATGAAAAATACAGTCGTGATAAAAACCGCATAACCAACGAATGCAAGATATTTTTTCGTCTCAAGTTTCTTATATAATCTGGAAAAACCAACAGCTGAAAAGCCGGAGATTGCAATGAATGAAAGATACAATATTCCTCTCAGTACTACGGTATCAGCATCTCCTATGGTTGGAGGGTTTGCAGGATATTTCAAAAATGGTATTAAGAAAATGGTAAGCCACATGATTGCAGCAAGAACAAATGTTTTTTTTACAGTGTGTCCTTTGGGTAGGGAATTTCTTGAATAAGCAAACACAACACCAAACAATGCACCTATTGACATTCCTAGAATTCCACCTGCTAGCAGCTGACCGCTTTTTTGCCAATCACGGTATGAGTTGTATTCAACCCAAAACTGAGGGGTGTCTTCAGCTTCCCCAGACTCGAAGAGAGCCTGGTTTTCAATGCCAATTGCCTCATCAAGATATGGTTCCACAATTGCCAGATTTACAGCTCCATGTATTGTGCCTGCAACAAATCCAGAAACTAGTACAATTATGATAAAATAACCAGCATTCATTTCTTCAAATAATTTTTCAGGTTTGTTTTAGCCTTTGGAATCTTACCCAACTTGAAGCCGTCTGGCCTCTTTGAGGCAGGTATTGTGGCATCTATTCCCATTTTTGCTGTTCGTAATTTCTTTTGGTCACTAGAGGGATCAAGGCTAGAACCCCTCACATTTTTAATTATTACCAGATCCTTGTCAGCCTGAAATCTTGTGGCCATAGCAAATTCTACAGCTACAGCATCGGTAGGATCAATATCATCATCTACTATAGTTACCATCTTCAATGATCTGTGGCTCGCGAAAGTTTCGTTGATGATTTTTTTAACATTGGTTGATCTGGTTTTTGAGATTTGAACTACAGCATGAAGCCAATTGGCTCCACCGCTTGTAAGGATCACCTGTCTTGTCTGCGGGAACTTCTTTTTCATTATACTATTGAGTTTAGCCTCAATAGGCATACCCATGAGCAATCTTGCCTCTGTGTAACCAGACAGAATATCATGATAAATTGGATTATTTCTAAAATACAATTTTTCGATTTGAATCACTGGTGCCGGTCTTGGCATGTCATATGTTCTAAGCATTTCAACCATCCATTCCTTGTGTGTTTTGTTTCGTAAGATTTTTCCTTCCATGACAATTTCCGCAGTTGACGGTACCAGCAAGCCAGTGCTAGGACATTTTGTTAAAGTAAGTTTGTTGTTCATAAGTGAGTTAGCTATCTCTAGTTCATTTTTTCCCCATTTTGCCTGGAATGCACAAGCAATTGAAATGGCAGGGTGAACTCCAATAGTAATTGCAATCGGTAGGTCCTGTCCATGGGTTTTTGCAAACATAAATGATCTATGAAGATCTCTACCCTCTACCATTCTAATTGAGAATTGGTTTTTCCCTATTGGCATTAATCTGTGAAAAGACGAGTTTTGAGATTTCTTTTCCTGATTTCTTGTATATAATATGGATGATGTGATGAAAGGACCTGATTCGTTCTGAAAGTGAGTTACAATTGGAAGAATGGAAATGTCCTTAGAACTGTTTTCGAAAAACTTTGCAGTTTTTGAAATTTTTGGTTTTTTTGCCGAAGAAATTGCCTTAACAATTTTTTGATTAATATCAGACTTTTTGGAGTCTATTGCCTGGGCAAACCTATCTCTGCTTCCCACCAAGTTTGAAACTAGCTTGAATTTGCTTCCTTTGACATTTTCAAACAATGCAGCCTTTGATCCATCAAGCTTTTCAGTTACAGCTGCAATCTCATATTTTGTAGAAACCTTCTTCTTTACTGTGAATATGTCATTGGTTTTTTTGATTTGTTGTAGGAAGCTTCTCATATCAACTGTCATTTTTCAACAATCTCCTTTATTTTAGCAATTAAAGTTTTAGCGGTTTTGTTTTCTAGCTCTTTTGGAATAAACGCAGATATGATGTTAATGCCTGTTATGATTGAAGAGAGTTGTTCAGAGATTAATTTTAAAAAAAGAGATTCTGATTTTGCCGGTATGATTGAAGTAGTAATTGGTATAGTGTTTGTACCGATTGATGCTGTTAATCCGCCAATCTTTTCCTGACCCTCCGTTATAGAAACAAAACTACCGTTATCAAAGAGTAATATCTGAATTGTAAAACTACGTTTGTCAATGTCGACAACTGTCTTTGAAAAACGCGATTCGTCTAGCAATAAGCCTACGAAGTGGGTTTACTCGTTTATTGCTATCGATTCTGTCTTAGCTTCAGCATTTACTCGTGCGCGTAGTTTTGCTTTGTATTTCAAGTTTCGTGGTTTGGTTCTTAATCGATATCCACAGCATGGACACCACAAACCTTCCCATTTGATGAAAATCTCACAAATCTGACACCTACGTTGACCTGAAGCATACCTTCCTGTTCCTACAGGTTTTTGTGCCTTATATCTAGGGCAAATTCCTTTACATGTCATTTTTATTACATATATTATAGGAATAATAAGTTAATAAGGTTAGATCCGCGAAAATTTTCAATATTCTAAGAAAAATATATAATAATTTCATTGATTTATATAATCTTATGAAGCATTTTCAAAAAAAATAATAAAAAGGTATATTAATAACATGTTTTTGCGAAATTCACAAACAATTTACAGGAAAAATCTAGATTTTAACCAATTCTTGACAGCGGTAGGACGATATGTCTTGGTCCTTCACGACGTGTAATGTATTTTGCAGACTGCATATCTCGCTTTCCACGTTGGTTGTAGTTTTTAGTTTTGATAGATGTATTCTGTTCGTTAACAAATTCAATTTCAAAATCTGAACAGTATCTCAGATTAAGTAAATTGGTAATATTCTTTGCCATCTTCATATTACCATTTCCAATTTTGATAATTTTCTTTTTAGCTCTTAGTCCAGCAAGAATTCGTATCAAATGAGATACCAAATCTTCCACAGATATATGGAGTGAATGTTCAACCTCGCATCCATAATAATAGATAGAGAGGCCTATACGTTTACCAGGATCTATTCCAATCAGCAGTTCATCCGAGCAATGAGTTGAGTCCAGTTTTTGCATTATCAAACCTCCAATCACTGTTGGTTCCAAGTCTAGAATGTCTTCGTATAATATTGGAATTTTGCTAGATTTTGGTGCCTCTGATAATGTGGTCAGGATTATATCTCCATCATATTCCTGAATATCTTCTGGAATCAATGAATCATAGTCTAGTTTGATGGATTTTAGTGCCTGAGAAAATGCAAAATATGTCCTGCCAGACGTGGTAGCAATCCCAATATGGACAGATTTCAGCGAGTCGATAAATTACATTAGTTGAATATGGATTTAGAGTTTTTGCTCATTAACCACTGGTTAGTCTTAGAATCGCCTGGGCAATATCACCCTTGGTCTCAGCCAAAGCATCCTTAGCCTTCTCTTTATCACAATTTGCCTGTTGACAGACTAGCATTATATCATCTTCTGAAAATATGGGCACTTCAAGTTCTTTTTCCTCAAAACTCTCTGCAATTACCTGAAAGATTGAATTTTCTTTTGATTTCATTTCGGTAACAGATGGCTTTGGAATAATAATCTCTTTTTTGTCTGTCTTAATGATGACCTCCTGTACGTTTGGAATCTCTTCCATATCAAGACCCATCTTATCCATCATTCTTCGCATTTGGCGGTTACCTCCACGCATCATGTTCATCTATCCCTCTGGCTGGTTTTTTAAACTATCCCTAACTTTTACTGCCACTCCGATTTTTTGTTCCTTCATCGTCTCTGAAGACAGGATGGCCTTTCCTACTGCAATAACCTTATTCTTGTACAGAACTGGAACTTCACTTTGAATTCTGATATTTTTACCACACCAAACAACATGACCACAAAATACTGACCTTCCATCTTCTACAAATGGTTTTGAGTCTTTGTCAATCTCAAGACAGTTTTCCTTGAATTTTTTACTCTTCATAAGAATTTGAGCAAAATATGGTGTTATGGCTAGTCCACCATCAATTCGTAATGTGCAAAGAAGTTCCTGTTTATGATATACCTCACGTATTCGTCCAGTTCTCTTTGAAAAGAAAAATTCTATCTGTTTAGGCAAATGTCTAGATATGCCTACTCCAAACAGGGCATCAATAGTGTGTTTTAGTTTTAAAACAGGATCCACTCAAATGCTTGCCTAGATATCTAAATATTCGTTGGTACTATAATATAGAATTCCATTAATCTATATAGAACAGAGAAATAACTATAGTTATGTCATCTGGTGAAGAAACTAGAAAAATCCAGTTTACAGGTAAATCCACTTACATTATTTCTCTGCCCAAACAATGGATTACTGATCTAGGCCTAAAGCAGGGAGATCAAGTTTCAGTAGGTCGAAAAGGAATTTCCAGCTTACATGTTACGCCATACAATACTAGAAAAAAAGACCAAACTGAAACAGCCACAATTGAAATTGAACCAACGGAAGAAACATCAACTGTAGTAAGAAAATTAGTTTCATTATACTTTCTTCACTTTAAGACAATCAGCATCAAGCCTAGAGTAGGACGAATTACACCATCACAAAGAATTGGAATTAGAAATGCTGTTAAGAAAATTTTGATGGGTACAGAAATAACCGCTGATTCATCAGATGGTATAACTGTTCAAATTCTAATTAATTTGGTAGAACTATCAGTTGATGCAGCTTTCAAAAGAATGATGTTGTTAGCAAAATCAATGCTAGATGATGCATTAATTGCAATAAAGGAAGGAAATGAAGAACTTGCAAAAGAAGTAATCAATAGTGACGATGATGTAGATAGATTTGGATTTTACATCACTAGGCAGCTTGCAATTGCAATTGAAAATGATCACATGTTAAAGGAAATGGGATTTGATAATGCACGTGATTGCCTTGGTTACAGAGTTGTTATTAAAAACGTGGAAAGATTGGGTGATCATGCGGTAAGACTATCGCAGGATGTTTTAGATTATAAAACTCCCATACAAGGAAAAAACTTTGATAGAATACAGGAAATGAGTAGTTATGCGATTTCAGTAATTGATGATGCATGCCTAGCCTTATTCAAAAAAGACTATGACCAAGCAGAGAAATCAATTGAAAGTGCAAATAATATCCAAAAATATGAAAAAAGAATATTGGACAATTTGAAAACAAGTAAAGATGAGGAGGAAATTTTTAGAATTAGAAAAATTGTGGAGAATGTAAAAAGAGTTGCAGAATATGCAAGCGACATTGGGGAAATTGTTTTAAACATGAATATAGAAAAAATTCTCACAAAACCAAAAATGTAGAGTTTTAGCGATGAATTCAGCTGTTTTAATTACATATGATCAAGATGATATAATTGATGAGGCAATAGCTCTTTGTGAGTCGGCTGACTATAAAGTAAAGCATGTCATAAAACAAAACTTCCTGCAGAAGCCAAAATATGGCTTGAGTGGTGGTAAAATTGAAGATCTTAAAGAAATCATATCTACGGTAAAACCGGATGTGATAGTTTTTGATGAGATATTAAAGCCAAGCCAGAACTATAATCTGGCTTCCGAGCTTAAAATGGAAATATTGGATAGAGAAGCTTTGATTTTACAAATATTTGAGAAAAGATCTTCCAGTGCTGAATCTAAGCTTCAAGTTAAACTGGCGCAGGCACGCTATGATATGTCAAGAGCTAAAGAAAAAGTAAGACTTTCAAAAAAAGGTGAACAGCCAGGATTTATGGGCCTTGGAACATTTGAAGTTGATGTATACTATAACGAAATCAAAAAAAGAATGATTAACATCAAATCAAAACTGGTAAAGTCAGGAAAACAACGTAAACTTCATAGACAAGCAAGAAAACGGCTTGGTTTCAAGACAATTTCACTTGCGGGATATACTTCAGCAGGTAAAACTACATTATTCAATGCATTAACAGGAGAACAACAAGAAAAAAACGATGAGCTGTTTACAACTCTTTCAACTACTGTTCGTAGAGTAATGATAAACCGAGAAATTGCATTGATTTCGGACACTGTAGGATTTATCAGCAAGCTTCCAGCATATATGATTGAAGCTTTCAAATCCACACTAGAAGAATTATTGTATACGGATGTTATAATATTTGTAATTGATGCAAGTGATAACCTAGATGAATTACGAAAAAAATTCAAAAGTTGCTACACAACATTAAATGAAATTGGTGTAGAATCAAACAAGCTGGTTTTCGCTTTAAATAAATCAGAATTGTTAGATGACGATGAAATTTTAGACATAGTCGATTACTTAGAATTAAAGGGAAGTAAAAAATGGATTGATATTTCTGCAGTTACAGGAAAAAATATGGATAAACTTGAAAAAATAATTGGTAACGTTTTTCAAAATGACATATCACAGAATAATGATAAAGTTGGAGCAAAAACCTATGGAAATTGAAGTTCTAAGAATTGGTCAACGGGTTGTTAGAGATGATAGAGTTACTACTCATGTAGCTCTAGTTGCAAGATCATTTGGTGCACAAAAAATCTATATGAATGAAGTAAATCCTGAGATAAAGCGTACTATTTCTGACATTAACAAAACTTGGGGCGGTAATTTTAAAATTGAAATTATTTCAGAATGGAAAAAAATTATTAAGGAAAAGAAAAATGCAGCGATAAAAATTGTTCATCTTACAATGTATGGTCAGAATATCAATAATATTGAAACAAAAATACGAAATGAAGACAAAATTATGATTGTAGTTGGAGCTGAGAAAGTTCCAAGAGAGATCTACGAATTGGCAGACTATAATGTGGCAGTTGGTAGTCAACCACACTCAGAAGTGAGTGCTTTGGGCGTACTATTGGACCGTATTCAACAGGGAAAACAGTTTGAATTCAAGTTTGAGAATCCAGAGAGAACTATAATTCCTCAGGAACAAGGCAAAGATGTTAGGGTGAATAAAAAACTGATTAATAATGGAAAATAAGGATTGTTTCTGTTGATTGACAAATACGAAGATCCATTTGTGAAAATTTCGTATATGATTGGTGGTGATGAGTACCTCAAGGTTGCAAGGTCACTCTTAAAATCACAGGATGCAACAGATGAAGAAATTGCAAGTTCAACTGGTTTAAGAATTAACATGGTTCGAAAAGTACTCTATGATCTTTTTGGCAAGGCTCTCATTACTGGAGTTAGAGTGAAAGATGAAAGAAAAGGCTGGTTTGTCTACCGTTGGCGTTCTAGAAGAGATGAGGTTGAGAACTTTATTGAGAATCAGAAAAAAAAGATTTCAGAGAGACTTCAACAGAGATTAGATTATGAAAATTCATCACAGTTTTATCATTGTGGAAATGATGATTGCACAAGAATAACATTTGAAGATGCTCTTGATGAATTTTTTAAATGCCCATCGTGTGGTGGGGTTTTAAACCTCAAGAAAAATGAGAAATCACAAAAGGCATTTGCTAAACAAATTGATAAGATGAAAAAAGAAATGCAAAGTTAGTTTTCATAGTGTAGTACAACTTCATTTTTCATTTTTACAACGTTTTTTAGTTTAAGTTTTATTGATTTTGTGATTGTTGAAAATCCATCACCGTCTACTAATGTTGTGGCATTAATGCCTCCTACAAGATAAGGTGTGATTGTAATCATAGCTTCGTCTATTAGGTCTTCTTTCACAAATGCCCAGTTTGTTGCCCCACCACCCTCAACTAGAATTTTTTTTATCCCTTGTTTTCTTAACGATATGAGTAATTTTTTTATGTTTATCCTATCTTTCCCACAGATTATAATCTGAACAGGAAGTTTTTCTAATCTTTGTAGGTTCTTTTTGGATGCTCTTTCTCCTACTACAATAATTGTAGGTATTTTTGAACTGGTTCTTAAAATTCTTGAATTGTTTTTGATTGTTGCATTTGAATCAAGAATTATACGTATTGGGTTTTTTTTCTTTGCGTTATGCGCAGATAAAACTGGATCATCAAGTTTGGCGGTATTCTTTCCAATTAGAATCGCATCAACTTTACTTCTTAATCTATGAACTCTGTTTTTATCCGCTTTTGAGGAAAGTTTTGAATCACCAGTTCGTGTTGCTAGCTTTCCATCTAAGGTGATTGCAGCGCTGAATATTACATATGATCTAAATCTTCCCATGAACTATATCACCTCCAATCATTACAGCCTGAATAGAATTTTCATTTGCTCTATGAACAATAGATGCATGTGGGTTTTGCAAGGGATCAAGATCCAAGTCATTCTTTTTAATAAAAACAGCGTCCGCCAAATAACCTTCTTTGATACACCCTATTTTTTTATCTAGTAATTTTCCTGCATTGACAGTAACCATTTTTAGAATATTTTTTGGTTCAATGCGTTTTTGATGAATACCCATACTTGCCTTCCATAAAAAGTCCATTTCTCTGAATAAATCAGGTGAATTAATCATTACGTTGTCAGTTCCAATTGCTATATTACAATTCATTTCCATCATTTGAACAACATTTGGAATTCCCTCAGCTAAAGATGCATTTGCACGGGGACAAACAATTATGCCTCTTGTTTTTTTGGATACCATATTCAGATCACTTTTTGATGCATATGTCATATGTACAAGAAAATCTGGTTTTAGCAACATGGAACGCATTGGCTCAGTTTTTCTTGTAGTTTGCTTTGATTTCAAATAACTTTGCTTAGTTTCTGCACAATGTATAGCACGAATCTTTTTTGTTTTAGAAAATTGTTTCAGAGAAGAATCACTATTTTCATTCGAGCCGCTGATTCCTATTCCATCACAATTTTTTAACAATGCGTCTATTTGATTTTGATATGATTGTGGAATTGGTATGTTTCTTTTGATCTGGTCTTTGGATTGATAGTATTCTATCCTACCTAGTATTATGGAACGAATTGGAATGTCTGATAGTGCCTTTTGCATAAGTAAAACCCCATCTAATCCACCCTCTCTAAAATCAACAAATGTAGTTGTTCCTTTTTTTAGCATAGATTTCACAGTTTTTCTCATGTAATGAATTAGTTTTTTCGGATTAGTTTCTTTGAGAATTTTTTGTTTAATTCCGAAAATAGGATTGATTTTAGAATCGGGATCCTTATCCAGAGCTATATCTTTTGCAATTGAATCACCAATATGTGTATGTGAATTAATTAAACCTGGAATTAGTAAAAGACCATCACAGTTTACAACTTTATGTTTAGTAGGTTTAATTTTAGAACTAATTTTTTGAAATGTATTATCAGTGATCAGCACATTTGTTTTCTCTATAAATTTTAAATTATTTCCATACAGTATGCTGATATTTTTTAATATCATGTAAGCTCGTAGATTTCTGGTTTATCTTTTCCTGAATCACGAATCTCTCTGATTGTATCAAGAGATTTTGTTGCAAGCTTTACTGCATTTCTAGCAGTTTTCCCTGTTCCTATTCCACAGTTTAGTTCAATTCCAAATTCGTTTTTAATTATATCAATAAATTCTCCTGCGTTCTCCTTATAGTTTGAATTTGCAACAACCATAAAATTATCTCCTCCCATGAAAAATGAAAGTGCTTTCTTAGATAAGAAAAACTCAGACATTTTTGCGTAGAGTTTGAACATTAATGATGAAATTTCGTATGGTGAGACTGTCTTGCCTTTAGAAGTTAGATTATCCACATCTAGGTGCATGATTGTAACTTTTGATTCTACTTTGCCATCTATGAATCCAAAAATATTATGTTCCTCATTTAGTTTTATTCCAGATTTTTTTCCATCATATGCACTAAGATTAGCATCAAATGGAGAATTTCCATAACCTATTGACATTGATAATTTCAAATCAAAAGATGATTCAAGTTTCTTCTGGATTTCTATATGATCTTCCAGTGTAATTCCGTTTGTAATCGCAAAAAACTCGTCGGATCTATTCGAAAAAACTAGACCATTTTTGTCAGAAAATAATTTCTGTATTTGGAGATAGAGTGATGCCTGAAGCATCTGTATTTCATGTTCCCGGTCACTTCCTAATGTAAGAGTCCAAGGACCATAACCTGTGATTTTGATAATTGTGATCTGAATCATCATTTTATCCTCTTCAATTCTTCTGATACTTTCAAGATAGCCTCGACTGCTCTTTCTGATACCGGTCGAATTCTTGCAAATGCCTGCCTTTCAGACATTCCTGGACCAGAAATTCCTAGGGAAACTGGCTTTTGATATTTAATTGATAATTTGGAAATTCTCGTTGCAACAACATCCGCAATGATTTCATCATGCTTAGTTTGCCCCCTGATGATTGCGCCTAACGTAACAACCGCATCAATCTCTTTCTTTTGCAGTAATGTATCAATAATTAGTGGCATATCAAAGACGCCGGGAACTTTACATTCGTATTTGACGTTCATCTTCAAACCTTTGGCCTTTTCAAGTGCAACCTTATGCATTCTAGACGTCACTTTGTTGTTAAATTCCGAAACTACTATTGCAATATTCAAAATTAACGCACCTTTGAAAATTCGTAGAGTTTCTTGCCATCAATAAAGGGAATGGCATTCTCTTTTGCATACTTTTTTGCCTTTTCAACAGACAATGCAGCATAAGTTTCTGCATCCATCATTTCACATATGGCAGAAACTGGCTGTAATTTTGCCAGCTTTGTTAGGTAAATTGACATTTCAGTGTGACCCTTTCTAGATGAAAGAAGCCCATCTGAAGCAAGCAATAATGGAACGTGTCCTGGTGTTTTGAATGAAGAAGTGAATTGTTTTTTTGGATTATCTGAGTTGCACAAGTTTGCCATTTCTTTTATGGTCAAAGCTCTATCAGTGTCAGTGATTCCAGTGTATGTACGCTTGTGGTTTACAGATATTGAAAAAGTTGGATGATCCCCATATGGTGCTGTTCCCATTACCATATTTTTTGAATCTGAATCAAGATCCTCAGAATTTGCAAGTATGTTATGCATGTATTCTAGATCTAATTTTTTTGCTAAATCATTTGAAATTGCAAGACATAGCAAGCCACCTGCATGTTGTCGCATTCTTGCCACATGTTCCGGTGTACAAAATTCAGCTGCAACCATTAAATCTACTTCGCTTTCTCGTCCGTCTGAATCGTAAATCATGACAAACTCTCCTTGTTTTAGAGAAGCAATTGCTGTATCGAATGTCATTACTAAAAATTGATTTTGAAGATGTTATAAAACTTACTAAAAATATGGTAATTACTAATTTTGTGGTAATAGATTAGCCTTATTTTTTAATGTATTTTCCTAGAATGTCTGTTTCAATGTTGAGTTTGTCTCCAACCTTTTTTGATTTAAAATTCGTAACTTTAATCGTATGTGGTATCAAACAAACAGATGCAAGATCTTTTTTTGCATCAACTACTGTTAAACTAATTCCATCTAATGCAATAGAACCTTTCTTGACAACATACCTTGTTAGTTTTTTTGGAACCTTAAACCAAAACTTTACTTCCTTTGGTTTTTTTTCAATCTTTGTTATTGTTGCAACTCCATCAATGTGTCCTAAAACAAAATGACCTTCTAATCTATCACCAACCTTTAAGCTACGTTCAATGTTAACGGTGCTTCCTGCTTTCACATTACCTAAATCAGTCTTCTTGGTTGTTTCATCTATCATTTCAAATATACAATTATTTTTTGAAATTTTTGTAGCGCTAAGACACACACCGTTAATTGCCACACTTTGACCAATCTTCAAACCTTTTGCATACTTTCCTAAATTAACAGTCATCTGTATTGCACTTCTATTTTTTGTTTTTTGATCAAGTTTTGTGACTTTTCCAGTCCCAACAATTATGCCAGTAAACATAATTTTATTGATTTGACTAGATCGTTATAAATCAAATTTCCAAAAGCGCCTTGGCCCGCTTATAGTGAACTTCATCTATCATTTTTCCGTCAACTACTGTGGCACCCTTACCTTTCTTTGTTGATTTTTCATAAACATTACAAACTTTTTTGGCCCACGCAATTTCCGGTTTGCTTGGATGAAAAATCTTATGAACAGTTTTGATTTGATCTGGGTGAATAACACTTTTTCCAGCATAGCCCAGACTTCTGCCAACCTGACAATCCTTAACAAACCCATTCTTATCTTTCAAGTCCTGCCATATTCCATCAATAGCAACAACACCTGCAGCAGTTGCTGCTACTGGAACTTTGTATCTAGAATATTTTGCACCACATGGATTTCCTTTGGTATATTCTATTCCCATATCATTTAATAAATCAAATATGCCAAATACCAAAGCATCAATACGTTTGCTTGATGAGGCTATTTCGTAACAATTCACAACTCCAAGTGCAGATTCTATTGAAGGCATCAAACGAATTCCTTTGATCTTTCTTTTTTTCTCTAGAGATGAGATTGTTTTTTCAATTTTCTTTAGTTCCTTGGCAGAATTTACCTTTGGAATTACAATTCCATCTATTCCCTTTTGAATAATCTCTTTAAGATCCGCCTCGACCAAACCTGATTCTGGTGAGTTTGTTCTAACAAAAACATCTGGAGAATACTTGTTTCTTTGCTTGAGTGTATTTTTTATCAATATTCTTGCTTTTTGCTTTTCTTTATCTGGCACAGAATCCTCAAGATCAAAACAAACAATGTCAGCTCGAAGTGATTTTGCTTTTTCTAAAAATCTTGGATTATTACCTGGAACAAAAACTAGGCTACGAAATATGTTTGACATTAAATGATTAAGCGCCTTCTGGCTTCATTAAGATTTTGCCGAATTGTTTAGCAGTTAGCATTTTTGTGTGAGCTTCTGCAGCTTGCTCAAATGTGTGAATTGAGTCAATTGCTGCTTTAATTTTACCCTTACCCATCCAGTAAAGTCCTTCATCAAGTTCTGCCTTTGTTCCTTGAGTTGAACCTAGGATATTTGTGCCCTTGAAAAACACATGTCGTAAATCCATTTTTGCATCATAGCCTGTTGTTGCACCACATGAAACTAGTGTACCACCAAACTTTAGCATAGAGATTTGTTTGTTCCAGTGGGTTTGACCAATATGATCAAATGACACGTCAATTCCTGGTGCTTCGCCTTTTGTTTTAGCAATTTCTTTTGAAATTTTAAAAACTTCCTTATGCCAATCCTCCTTTCTATGATCAACAGCATGATCTGCACCCAATTCCAGACATTTATCTAATTTATCTGGGCTTGCGGTTGCAATAACATCACAATTGTATAATTTTGCAATTTGAATTCCAAAGCTTCCAACTCCAGAACCACCACCCATGATAAGAACAGTTTGTCCAGGAATAATCTTTGCTCGTCCAACAAGCATATGCCAAGCTGTAAGAATTGTCATTGATGCAGCTGCTGCATCATCATAAGAAACTCCCTCAGGAACTTTTGAAACATTAACTTCAGGAAGGTGAATTTGTTCACAGTATGCTCCCCATAATGGACCAGTTTGGAATCCCCAAACTTGTCTTTTTACACAATCAAATTCACGTCCGTCAGTACATGCTTTACAAACTCTGCATGCTAAGTTTGAATGTGAAACAACTCTATCACCAACTTTGAAATTTGTAACATCTTCACCTACTGCAATTACATCTCCTGCAACATCTGAACCTGAAACATGTGGTAGAGGAATTGCGATTGGAACACCTCTCATTCCCCAGATATCATTATAGTTTAAGGCAGATGCTTTATTTGTAAAAATGACCTCATCTGGTTTTGGTTTTGGCTCATCAATATCCTCAACTTTTAGAATTTTAGCATAATCGTCATCAGGTGCATATTCACGGTATACAACAGCCTTCATGAATATTGTCGCCTTTTTACCCTTAATTATATTTTCTTGAGATCAGACTCTATTGAACTTAAAATCATGTTTAGGTTGTTGGGCTGAAGCTAGAATTTGTTTTAGTTGGTCATCAGATATCTGCCCAGAAATTTTTCCTTGTACTGACAGATTGAGAATATAATTTTCTACCAAGTCAGCCAAGTCAGGTTTTACCATTCTTACATTGTTTAAACGAAGTCTGGCCTCTGACGATAACACTTGCTTTAACATCATGTCTTTTTGTGCTTTTAGCTGACTGTCTTTTTCTTGAGTTTTATTCTCATCATCCTGATTTGGATAACTCATAATATCACTATCTGTAAATGCTCAAGTGTGGTTCTTTTGCAATTAGCTCAGATAATATTTCAGTAGCTAATCTATCTAATTTTTGTGTGCCCTGTGCTGTTAACATACGACCCTTTTTCTCAATTTTTGTAACCAGACCAAGTTTTTCTAATCCATGGATTGCATTTCTTATAATTGCACCGCCAGCATCTTTGTGGTGTGCAGCGCCATAACCAACTGGTCTACCACTACCATATATGGAACGTAATTCATTAACTGAGATTGGACCGTGAAGGTAAATTTTTCTTAAGATTGAGGCGCATCTTACATGCCACCAATCTGAATTTTGTGGAGGTTTTTCTGCATGAGTGCCGGTCTTTACAAATTGTGTCCACTCTGGAGCAGGAATATCTTCATTTTTTAAAATTTCAGCGAGTCTGTTGATTAAGATATCAGCCGGTACATCATAGACTTTAGCCATTGGTGTCAAACTCGTAAATCGTCTTATAAATCATTGAGCTATTACCTTGCGATATGTATGCTCACAAAAGTTGCATGTTATTCGAATTGACTTGAGATGGGTTCGCCCAAGTCTTATTCTCGAATTAATTCCTGGAGCAATAAAATTTTTACATTTTTTACAAAAATTTATTCTTAATTCATAAGGCATCTTTATTCTATAATGAGTACTTATTCTTCTAGCTAAGCTAGCCTGCCTTTGAGCTAAATCAGGATTTAATCTAGCGTTTGATGTTGCGCTATTAATCAATACATACATCCTTTCAAGTGCAACTTTTCTTTTTGCGTGTTTCATAATTTAACATGTATTATACTCCTAAAAAATTGAATCGAATTAAAATAGATGCGGTCAGCGGGATTCGAACCCGCGTCACAGGGTTGGAAACCCCGAATACTAACCAGGCTATACTATGACCGCATATGTTGCAAATTTTTTTGCTGACATAAAAATGGTTTTTTACGGTTTATCCTGATGTACAACCGCTATATCCACAATCTATGCAGATATTACATCCTTCAGCAAAAATAAGCTTGTTTTTACATACAGGACACAAAGTTTCTTCGTCTTCTTGTTCTATGACAGTTTGTGTTATCTTGTGCGAATCTTCTAGCTTGATAGCTGATAACGCATTATGAATTTGAGATTTGATGTACTCGTTTTTAATATTATTTGAGATATAGCTTGTAAGATAATCACTTGGTTTTACCTCAAATCTCTTTTCTGAATCTTCACTTGTCATATGCAAGACTTGTTTGTGTCTCGAACCATCTCTATAAACTGTTATTCCTTTCAATCCCATCTCATGTGCCAAAAGATATGAAGCCTTAACGTCATCAACAGATACGTCATTTGGCATGTTAATTGTCTTGGCAATTGCATTTGAAATCCAATCCTGCCATACCGCTTGTGCCAAAAGATGATCAGACCAATGTATGTCCATTGCAGTAACAAAGATGTTTTGAATCCAATCTGGAATTTCAGGTATTCCTTTAACAGAACCATAGTTATCAGCTACCTTTGCAAGTAGTTCTTCACTATACAGATTATTTTCTTTTAAAACCTGTTCAAATATTTTGTTGGTGTAAAAGAATCTACCTACTGTAACTCTCTTTTCGAAAACAAGTGCAAAGTTTGGTTCCATCCCATTAGAACAATCAGCTAGCATAGATAGTGTACCAGTAGGTGCTACTGTAGTAGTCAGTACATTCCTAATTCCATACTTTTGGATCTTTTCAATAAGAGCATCCCAATCATAATATTGTTCTTCTTTTGGTTTTTCATAATATCCTGAAACCGGAATCTTTCCTTCTGGATATTCTGTTTTAGAACATAGTGGGAATTCACCACGAGTTGTTGCTATGGCTACACTTTCTTCCATGGAGTAATATGTAAGTGCCTCAGCGAGTTTTAATTGAAAGTCA
>JAANXC010000018.1 GCA_018263495.1 Nitrososphaerota archaeon | reverse complement strand
TTTTTATTGTAAGTAATGTTGTAATATTTGGTTTTGGTATTGCATATTATAAGAATAAAATTCCTTCTCCAGTACATGTTGTAGTTGAAAAAATTCGTACATTTGAAATACCAAAAAGGGTAGCGATAATATCTTTAGCTGTTATTTTATGTGTGTATATTGGATTAGCAGCACCAGAACTTTCTCTCGATGAGGGTAAATACTGGAATGATTATAATGCGGTACTATTACCGGCATTAGAAATCTGGCCATTTGGTCAAACTGATAATGTTTACGTCCAAGAACAAAACGACAGATATGTTAGGATGTTTTTGCTTGATGTGTCGCTTGACATATTCCAAAACATCAAACTTCTACCATTTATAGCTAGTATACTGGTAGTAATTTTTACTTATTTAATCACTGTCCAGTTTTGTCAAAAGCGGTTTGCAGGAATTATTGCCGTTATTGTGTTGTTGCAAAGTTACACGTGGCTAAAATTTGATACTGTTGCAGTCTATGAAAATTTTTGGGTCTTGTTCTTTCTGATTTCATTATATATGATAGAAAAAAAATGGTTTTTGTCCCCTGTTTTTTACATACTTGCATTTTACACTAAAGCATATGTAGCACCATTTTTCCTGATGACACTGTTTACTACGTATAGATCACAAATATCTAGAAGAACAAAAATTGCGATATTAATTTCATATTTTGTAATAGTATCTGCTGCTATTTCTCTAATTTTTGTAGGCGATACAGTGTATCCAGATGTAATAGACGTAAATTATAGTAAATTTATTTTAGGATTTCAGGTAATTATCGCTCAATTAAGATTTGATCTTTTTTTTATAATGGCATTGTTGCCTGTGACGGTTGGTTTGATATTTCTTTCAAAAAATAAATTAAAACATGCTGATTCCATTCTAATTCTAATTTTTGGAACCATAATAGCGAGTCCTATTTTGGTAACGTTCACTTATCATTATGAAATTTTACCTTACAGGTTTATTCCACTATTAGTCTTCCTTTCAATTGGTGTAGGGATGTTCTTTTCAAAAAACTCAAAAATACATGTATAGAATAGAATCATCATGCCAACCTGTTTAGTATGTGGTGAGCACTTTTCAGATGACGTCCGATTTCTAAATCATATGATGGAAAAGCATGGATTTAGAAATCCAAATGTCGGTAAGCCAGATAGAAATTCCAGAGGATACTAGTTTTATTTTGATATTTTGATCTTTTTGCTATTAGTTAGAAGACTTGCAGAACGAAAAAAAACTGCCTTTGGACTTTTGCAGCCAAGTTCACAAGAATCTTGGACTATCTTTTTTTGAATATTTTTCCCGCTGATATTTAAGATTGTGGAAAATAATGGGCTGAGAGCAGCTCTACCACCATATGCAGTATTGCTGTCAATAAACCAAAACATCTCTAATGCATTAGAATCAAGAACACTCTCTCTGATTTGTTTGCCAAAATCAGTATAATGACCAACAAAATGCAATCTTCCTTTTGCCAAAAAGTTTACAAATTTAGCAAACTGTACGCAAAGATAACACTCGTTATCATAAATTACAAGCGGTGTCATTTCTTTCAGATCCATATGATAGCACTCTATTCAGATTTTATTATTATAATAATTTTAACCTAGTCTATCACAATACAATGCAATTATAATTGTGATTTGTTAATTCTATGTATCAATGGGACTAAATTACTATCAGATTAAAAGAAAAGTTCTCAAGGCTAGAAAGCTCGTAATTCAAGCCACATCAGCTGCTGGATCTGGTCATCCTGGCGGATCCTTTTCTATGGCTGAAATTTTGGGTTGTTTATTTTACAAGCATTTGAAATATGATCCAAAAAACCCAAGTTGGGAAGAGCGTGATAAGCTCATACTTTCAAAGGGACATGCATCACCCGGTCTTTTCTCAAACATGGCAACAGCTGGTTACTTTGATCCTGAAGATGTTTTAACACTGAGAAAATTTGGTAGTAAACTTCAGGGTCATCCAGACCTAAAGTGTCCTGGCGTTGAGTTTTGTGGTGGCTCTTTGGGAATTGGATTATCATATTCTATTGGAAATGCTTTAGCTGCAAGAATTGATGGTAAAGATCACAGAATTTACACAGTTATTGGTGATGGTGAGTCTGATGAGGGTCAGGTTTGGGAGGCAGCAATGACAGCTGCCAAATACAAGATTGATAACATGACTGTATTCCTTGACAGAAACTTCATACAACAAGATTCCTATACAGAAAAAATCATGCCGCTTGATGAGGAACTACTTGGTAATGACTTGTCAGAAATGTGGAAAGATGCAAGCAGATGGAAGACTGGAGACAAGTGGCGGTCTTTTGGTTGGAATGTTATCGAAATTGATGGGCATAGAGTTGAACAAATTTCAGATGCCATAAGAAGAGCAAATCAAACCAAGGGACTTCCATCAATTATCATTGCTAGAACAATCAAGGGTAAAGGAGTAGAACATATGGAAGATAATCCACAATGGCATGGTAAAGCTCCCAAACCAGAGATGGTTCCAATCATTGAAGACGAGTTAGAATCTCAGTTTATGATAGCACCTTCAATTATTGCAGGTGATATGTCAAATCTTGACAAGGAAGTTAAACGATGTGCTGGTGGTAGAGCTGATTATATCCATCTGGATGTTATGGATGGTCAGTTTGTTCCTAACAAAACATTTGATCATATAAAGATCAAAGAATTACGTCCGTTAACGCTAATTCCATTCGATGCTCATCTTATGATTAATGAACCAGTAAAACATGTTCATGATTACATAGACGCTGGGAGTGATATCATTACTGTTCATGCTGAGGTATGTGATGAGTCTAGCTTTGGTGAAATATGTGATATGTTAAATTCAAACCAAGTTGGAATTGGACTTGCAATCAATCCAGATACAGAATTGCCACAATGGTGTTACAAATTTGTAGAATTACTAGACCAAGTAATTATCATGTCTGTGATTCCGGGCAAGTCTGGTCAGAAATTCATAGAGTCAACCCATGAAAAAACTAGGCGAATTGCTAAAGATCTTAGAGAGCACAAATTTGAGGGATACATTGAGGCGGATGGAGGAGTTAATTTGGAAAATATAGGAGCATGTTTTGAGGATGGTGCACGAGCATTTGTGGGAGGAAGTGCAATCATTGGACAAAATGATGTCAGAATGATCATTAAAGAGTTCAGAAACCAGGTTCTAGAATCTAGAAGAAGATTACTAATTAAAAAGGCGCATGATCTTGGTGGAACAGAACTTGTTAACAGTTGGATTGATCTTCACGTTATTGGAGAGAAAAAAGACAAGCTAGTTCAGATTGCAAAGGAGCTTGGGTTTCAATGAGTACAGAACAGTTCGGTGATATGAGGACTGAATATAGCAAAGCACTTGTTGCGGTTGGAGAAGAAGATCCAAATGTTGTGGTTCTAGGAGCTGATACCACTGATTCTTTGAAGACTGCCAACTTTGGAAAAAAATTTCCTGAAAGATTTTTCAACGTAGGAATTGCAGAAGCTAATCTAGTTTCAGTGGCTGCAGGACTCGCATATTCTGGGAAGACAGCATTTGCCAGTACATATGCTATCTTTCTGCCTGGACGATGCGTTGATCAGATTAGAAATGCAATTGCATATCCCTCTCCGGGGGATAAGAAGGGTCTGAATGTCAAATTAGTTGTTTCTCATGGAGGTCTTAGTGTTGGAGCTGATGGAGGTTCTCATCAACAAATTGAGGATATTGCAATCATGCGAGCAATTCCCAACATGAGAGTTCTTGTACCATCTGATTCGGTAATGGTTTCAAAACTCACTTGGATAATCGCTCAACAATATGGACCATTCTATATGAGAATGGCTAGATCAAAAACTCCTATTATTCACAATGACTCGCAAGAGTTTCAGATTGGGAAAGGAATTGTATTACGAGATGGTTCTGATTGTACAATAGCTGCATGTGGAATTACAGTTAAGATTGCATTAGATGCAGCTGACTTGCTTCAACAAGACGGAATATCTTGTAGGGTTATCGATTGCTTTTCTGTTAAACCAATTGATAAGGAGCTTTTAGAAAAAGCTGCTAGGGAAACAGGATCAATTGTAACCTGTGAAGAACATAATGTAATGGCCGGATTTGGTTCTAGAGTAGCAGAAGTTGTTTCGGAATCTTATCCTATTCCAATAAAAAGAATTGGAGCACAAGACAAGTTTGGAGAATCAGCGCGTGATAATGAAATTTCACAGTTATTTGAAAAACATGGGATAACATCTATTAATATAGCAAAAACAGTAAAAGAGGTAAGAGGTCAAAAACCATGAAAATTTTCCTAGATACAGCTAATCTTGATGCTATACGAATGTACAACGATATGGGACTTGTAGATGGTATTACAACAAACCCTTCATTGCTAGCAAAGGAAGGCGGTGACCCACAAAAAACAATGGAAGAAATTTCAAGAATCATCAAGGGAGATGTTAGTCTTGAAGTTGTCAGTACTGATTATGACGGAATGATGGAAGAGGGAAGACGACTTCGTAAGTATGGCGATAATGTTGTGGTAAAATGTCCAATGACCGGAGAAGGACTCAAAGCTTGTAAGAGTTTAACTGCAGAAGGAATTCCAGTTAATGTCACTCTTGTATTTTCTCCAAACCAAGCTCTTTTGGCTGCAAAAGCCGGCGCTAAGTATGTTAGTCCGTTTATCGGAAGACTAGATGACATTGGTCACACTGGNATGGATCTGATTAAAGAAATTAAACAGATTTTTGCAAACTATGACTTTAAAACAGAAATTCTAGTTGCAAGCATTAGACACCCACAGCATGTAGTTGATGCTGGAAAAATTGGTGCTGATGTTGTAACAGTCCCAGCAGCAGTTCTTGGTAAGATGCTTAATCATACATTGACTGACAAAGGTTTGAAAGCATTTCTAGCAGACTGGGAAAAGCTAAAATCAGAAAGTCCAAGCGTTGAAGTTTAAATTTTTTAAAAAACTGTAATTTTATTCTGCATCTGCTTTCTCAGCAGGAGCATCAGCTTTTGGTTCATCAGGCAATTTAGATGCGATATTTTGTGCTTGTCCATGAGCCTTTTGTAGTATCTGCTCATTTGTTTCATCGGTAAGAAAACCAGACTCGATTGAAAGAGAACGTGCAGATTGTGCAGCCTTTGAAATTAATTGTTCAGCATTGTCAGGTGTGATGTATCCTATTTCAATTGATAATGACTTTGCTTCTTGAGCAGCTTGTATTAACTTCTCCTTGAATTTCTCTACATCTACAACAAGTTCTTCTTCAGCAAATAGAATTCCTTCAGATAATGCCGAGTTTAAAACAATTTTAGCTTCAATTGGTTTGATATCCAGCTTTCCCAATAACGCTGCTAATTTAGCTGATATAGGCTCACCCTTTTTTACAGGAGTTGTTTCTTTGAGAATCCAGATTGTTCCTTGGTCAATTTTAGTAGGTATCTTATTTTCCTTGAATTCAGTAAGCATTGGACCAGGTGCTATTCCTGTATTTTTTGGGGGTACCACAACATCCATGCTTGCAATATCTCCTCCTCTTGCTGTAAGCAGTACCTTGTTTTTACCAAGTAGAACATTTAGCTTGAACGGAGACATATTTGTAAACATAAATAGACATTGGCCAGTCAGTTTTTCCTTCAGTTTTTCAATGCCAGGTATATCTAATTTTTCAATAGCTTTTTTTGCAACTCTATCCTTAATGCTAACAATTTCCACCTCACCCAGAAGTTTTTTTCTTAATGGTAACAATTGAGACGCACGTACTTTTTCCAATCGTACTAGTGCTGTAACGTTATACTTTTTTGGCAGATCTTGTAGAAGTTGATACATTTGTGCCTTCTTTTTTGGATATGTTGTTCTATTTTCATGCATTTTATTTCTTCACCTGTTCTACCCTAATCGCCTTTCCCATGGTTGTTTTAAACATAATTTTTCTAACATTCTTACTTCCATTGGGTAATATTTTTTCTATTGTTGTTGCTACAGCATTTGCATTTGCAGCAAGGTCAGCATCATCCATATTTTCTTCTCCAATCTTACATGACATAGCTAAAGATCCTTTAGCTTTAATCTTTACAGATGATCTAAAGCGTTCCAAAAATGATTCGATAGGAGCATTAAATGGAACTGGAGTTGGCATTTTACCCCTAGGTCCTAGAAGCTGTCCTAACTTCTTACCCACAGCTGGCATGAGTTTTGTATCTGCTAAAAAGAAATCATAATCGTTAATCAATTTTTTTGCCTTCTTTTTATCTGCGCTCAATTTTGTTAGTTCACTTTCATCCATTACCCTGTCAGCTTTTGCACTTTTTGCTTTGACTCCCATATCCCCAGATGCCATTATACATACTGAAGCAGGTATAGTAGTTTTTTTTGGCAGTTGAACAGTCTCACTAATGGCAAATCCCTTTTTTACATCAACGTCCTTGAATACCATTATCATCTCTACAGATTGCTTAAATTTACGATCCTTATCACCTTCCTTTGCCTGTTTTATTACTTCAACAAATTGTGCTTCGTTAGCCATGAAGATTTTTTTTTAAAACCCTACTTAAAATCGTTTAGAGACATAAAGATCATATTCCAATAACTTTTGAAAATTTTCCATTTTATATTAGATTAATTGAAATTAACATTTATAATGTTGGCAAAATCTACATTTATTACTAAATAGACCTTTTTCCGATTGTTGCAGCGATTTGATGATCTTGATATGAAACTACTTTTTGAATTATCTAAAGATGGAAACATTTCTGTTCCTACACTTTCAAAAAAACTTGGAGTTAGTGCATCTGTATTGTATAGCAGAATTAAACGACTTGTGCGAAAGAAATTGATTAAGAAATTTACCATTGAAATAGATGATTCTTTATTGGGAATAAGCGTTAAAGCATCTGTTGGTATAAACAGAGACCCTAAATTTAAAATGCAAATTCACAAAAAACTTTTGGAAGTTTCTGAAGTAATTTCTATCTCCGAAGTTACTGGAAGATTTGATATCATGATACGAGTTTATACTCAGGATCTTGAAGACTTGCATACTGTTGTTATAGAAAAAATTGGAAAAATTGAGGGTATTCAAAATACTGAAACATTTGTAGAATTACAAAAAACTGACAAAGAGCCTGTATATCTTACCAAAAATGTATAGAAGCAAGAAATTACTTGAATTTACTATCCCACTTGCTTTCGTTCACTTCAGAAGTAAACTCCTTAGGAGTTTTTCCTTCAATTTTAATTCCTAATGATCCACATGTACCAACTATTTGTTTTACCACAGATTTTAAAGAAGTAGCATATGATGATTCCAGTTTAACGTTAGCAACTTTAACGATAGAATCAACAGTGATTTCTCCAACCCATTCAGTTCCAGATGTTCCAGAGCCCTTTTGAATACCAGCTTCCTTTAGCAAAAGTGCAGAAGCTGACGGTATTCCTACATCAATTTCCCATTTTTTAGTATCAGAATCTACTGAGACAGTTACTGGAATTTTCATTCCTTTAAACTCGCTAGTTTTTTCATTAATAGCCTCAATTACCTCTAGTATGTTCACTCCTATTGGACCTAATGCCGGTCCTAGAGGTGGTCCAGCTGAGGCTTCTCCTCCAGTTACAAGCGATGAAATGGTTTGTTTATTTCCCATAATTCTGCACCATATTTTGAAAATTTAATCCTTGCTATGCTGGAACTAATTTTAGATAGTTTGCATCAACAGTTACTGGTAGTTGATAAGTCGCATCTAATAAAATAACTGTGGCTTCTTCTTTTTCTTGATCCACTCTTGTAATAGTAGCTTTCATACCTTTGAATGGACCACCAATTATTTCAACAGTGTTTTCAACAGCAAGTTCAGACACAGTAGATTTTTTGATCAAATATTTATCAATCTCATTGTATGTTAGCTCTCCCCTTAATTGACCACGTACATGCCTAATTCCTTGAATCGCGTCAAACATAGCAGATACATCCTGCGCTTCAACTACAACATATCCCTTCAGATCAGATAACAAAACTACTGACTGGATGTTTATTTTTCCCATTTTTATTCTTGCTTCTAACAATCTCATAACAATTTTTTCTTGGCCACCAGTTGTTCTTACTGCAAATAGGTGCGAGTTTCCATCTGTTTCCGTTTTTGGTTCAGCTACAGTTTCTGGTTCAGCTGCTGGTTCTGGTGTTGGTTCTGGTTCAGCTACTGGTTCTGGTGTTGGTTCTGGTTCAGCTACTGGTTCAGTAATAGATTCTGGCTGATGTCCATCTGATGATTCTGGTTCTGACATTTTATCTTCCAAATGTCAAAACTGAAAAAATGAACTGGATTCCAAATCCAATAGTACCTATCGTTGCAATCCCAAATAATACAAGCCTTAGATGTTGCATATAGACTTCCTTATCAGATTTTTTGGTAAGCTTGACAGTATTTTTCAAATTCATTAATGTACGCTGAAGATTAATCTGCATTTGTTGGAAATTAATAAAGTATCAATATATCTTTTATCTAATGGAATTACTCGTTGCATATCAAAAAGACCCAGCCGGTCATAATATTGCAAAATTTATTTCAAAAGAATTGGAGAAAAACGATCATGTTTACAAGGGAAAAGATTTTGATTTAGCAATAATTTCAAGTCCGGCAATTTCTGCAGATTGGTTAGAAGAAAAATTTGATTATGATGGGTATATTTTTTTATCAAAACATGCGGCGGAATCAGGTGTTTTGGCACTCACGTGTCATAACACAGGAAATTTTTCTGATGCTAATTTCGGTGGTTATAGCCGTCAAGTATCAGTCCCACACCCACATATTCAAAAATCATATATTCAGAATCTTTGGAATGCCAGAGACAAGTTTCCAGGATTTCAAATAACAATTGAGGCGACGCACCATGGACCAACTGCCTTAAACAAACCTGCACTGTTCATTGAAATTGGAACAACAGAAAAAGAATGGAATGATATAGGTTTGTTTAAGGCAGTTGGTCAGATTATAGTTGATGTAATGAAAGAACAACAGAAATCCTATCCGATTGCAATATGTTTTGGCGGAACACATTACCCTGAAAAATTTACCAATGAATTAATTCATGGTAAGTATTCACTAGGAACAGTGATTCCAAAGCATGCATTGGATCACATAGATCAATCTTTATTTTCTCATATAATTAAAAGAAATAGAGGTGTTACTGCAGCATTTTTGGATTGGAATGGTATGGGAAAAAATAAGCAAAAAATTCTTGAAATGCTTGAAAGAACAGATTTAGAGGTAATCAAGCTTTGACCTTGAGTACTAAAGTTTACGCAAAACTTTTGCAGGTTCCAGAAGGAAAAGTTACAACATATGGTGATCTAGCAAAAGCAGTTGGATTAAGAAATGGACAACGCGTAATTGGCACGATTATGAAAAATAATCCATTTCCTGTAATAATACCATGTCACAGGGTGGTGAGATCTGATGGTAAAATTGGTGGATATGCATTCGGAGAAAATGTGAAATTCAAAATGCTTACTAAAGAAGGGATTAAAATTAAAGATGGAAAAATTATAGATTTTGATAAGGAAAAATTCTATTTCTGACCTTTTTGTTTTGATGTTATTTCTTCAATCAATGTTCTTAGATGCGCAATATTTCTAACTGTATTTCCACCAATCTTTTTGTAAAGTTCCCAAAATTCCTTATTTGTAATCTCTTTTCTATCCTTAGCAATTTTTAATCTATAACGAAGTGATCTTACCTTTGTTACATAAACTTCTTTTTTGCCCACTCTAGCACCCTTACGTCCCTTCTTAGAACCCTGTTTTACACCACGCTTCTTTTTTTGAATTTTTTTTACTTTTGCTCTTCCTCTTGACGTTCCAACAATTGGTTTAATTTTAATTGTGTTTGCCGTAAATAAACTTCGAATGTTTTCCCTTGTAATTGCATCAGCTATATCATCAAGATGATCAGAGTCAAACATCACTCTGTTTACTCCAACCTTATACATTCTTGAAACTAGTTGTTTTTTTGCTTTAAGATTTACTGGCACGTTCAGACACCCTCGCATTAAATATTTTGAATTTCTTTTCTATTGATTTGATAACTATCTCTTTTCTTTTCTTTGTTCCAACACTATGACCTATTCTTACCCCATCAATTTTTGGATTTAATTTTTCTAAATCATCAATATTATGAACTAAGTTATCTGTATAACCAGATGGATGTAAGCCACGTGCAATTTTAGGACCCCCATAACCCACTTTAACAAGACCTGGTCGGCCCCTACTTTTTTGTTTACGCTGATGATTATCAATGCCTTTTGGCTTTCTCCAAGTTGTTTCTAATCTCTTATACCGCCAGCTTTCAGGTCTTTTAAATTCAGGTCTACTTTTAGCAACTTTATTACGAAGCTCTAATTTTTCCTTGTTTATTGGCATGACCATAAACCTTGAATTTTTACATAAATAGGTTGCTAAAATTCAATGGAAAATTTGTGATCTTAGAAAGAGATAATAATGTTTTTTATTGCGTGAAAGTCCTAATGCATAAAACTGGTTTGGGTTTTTTAGCATGGGAGTTGAATATAGATGAGTGAATCTGAATCAACAGCCAAGTTTAACGCACAAGTTACTGCATTTGGTATAAACCCATCAAAAATTTACAGAAACTTGCCAGTTGAAAAACTAGTTGAAATTTCTGTTGAAAAAAATGAGGGGATAGTAACCGCGACTGGTTCACTATCAGTTAAAACAGGAAAGTATACAGGAAGATCACCGGATGACAGATTCATTATTTTTGATGATCTTACACATGATAAGGTTCATTGGGGAAAAGTCAACAAACAACTTCCAACAGAAACATTTGAAAAATTATCTCAAAAAATGAAAAAATTCGTTGGTGGAAAGGAATTGTTCGTATTTGATGGTTTTGTAGGTGCTGATCCTGAGAATAGATTACCTATTAGAATTATCAGCGATCATGCTTGGCAAAGTTTGTTTGCACATCAACTTTTCATAAGGCCGTCAGCTGCTGAATTAGAATCTCATGAGCCAGAACTTACTGTAATGTGTATTAATGATTTTGAAGCGATACCTGAAGTTGACGGTACCAATTCAAATGCATTCATACTGATTAATTTAACAAAGAAACTTGTCCTTATTGGAGCAACAAATTATGCAGGAGAAATCAAAAAATCAGTTTTCTCTGTAATGAATTTCCTTCTACCATCAAGGGATGTTTTCCCAATGCATTGTTCTTCTAATATTGGCAAGGATGGTGATACAGCATTATTCTTTGGTTTATCAGGTACAGGTAAAACTACACTATCTGCTGATCCTGAACGGATGTTGATTGGTGATGACGAACATGGTTGGTCAGATAAAGGAATTTTCAACATAGAAGGAGGTTGTTATGCAAAATGTATTAATCTCAAGGAAAAATCTGAACCACAAATTTGGAATGCTATCAAAAATGGTGCTGTATTAGAAAACGTAGTCATAGACAAAGAATCACTAAAACCAGACTTTAATGATGGCAGTTTAACTGAAAACACAAGAGCAGCATATCCACTCCATTACATTCCAAAAGCTGTCATACCCAGTGTTGGAGGTAATCCTAAAGTCATTATATTTTTAACAGCAGATGCAATGGGAGTTCTACCTCCACTCTCCAAACTTTCCAAGAATGGAGCAATGTTTCACTTTATGTCAGGTTATACAAGCAAACTAGCTGGAACTGAAAGAGGAATTAAAGAACCAAAGGCTACATTCTCCAAATGTTTTGGCGCACCATTCATGCCACGCCTTGCTTCAGTGTACGCAAAGATGCTTGGCGAAAAGATTTCCAAACATAATACAGCGGTATATCTAATCAATACTGGCTGGTCTGGAGGACCATATGGTGTTGGTAAAAGAATCAAGATAGAATATAGCCGTGCAATGGTAACTGCAGTCATAAACGGATCATTAGATATTGTGAAATTTTCTCATAATGATCTTTTCAATCTAGATGTTCCAACCGAATGTCCTGGAGTTCCTTCAGAAGTTTTAGAACCCAGAAATACATGGGTTGATAAAGACAGCTATGATCTTTCGGCAAAAAAACTAGCTCAAATGTTCGTAGATAACTTCAAAAAGTTTAAGGATGCATCTGAAGAAATTCGTTCAGCTGGTCCAAAACTCTAACGTCTTCTTATTGATAGGCCTACAATAGCGGTTACAATCATTATAGCAGCTATTATCAGAATGGGTTTCTCAGGCAAATTCAACACATTTGCAAGATTTTTTTCGTCATGTTCTATTTTTTCCACCTGAATAGTTGCGTATGCACTTAGTGTTTTGTCACCATCTTTAATTTTGACTTCAATCCAGTACTCACCTGGTTCATAAACAGTCAGTTCTGAATTTTTACCAGGAACAATAGAATCTGTAAACATTTTTCCAGTTTCCTGATTTATGACTGAGATCTTTGCATATGACCACGAAGAAGGACTTGAAATGTCAATGCCTAATTTTCCACCATCCTCATTAATTGTAATGGCTCCTTCAGAAACTCTTACTATGATAGGTATGTGGTAATCAATTTCATTATGATTAATAATAATCCTGCTTTCAAAATCTCCCAAACTTTGTTCGGTTAATTTTGCATTTATGCCCATATTCTCGTCATCTAAACTATAATCAAAATCAACAATATGACTTTCTTCAAACCTGATTGACATGGATTCCCCATCAATACCATTAATTTTCAAATGTTTGGTTTGGATTTGATTAGTAGATGATAAATCAAATATTAGATTTGCTGGCATTATGATTAGTTCAGCATTGATAGCTTTCGATGCATCTATCCTTCCATTTCCAGATACTTCTATGGGAAATCTGTCATCAAATTGATCATATACGATTTCAGAAGTTGTCATTAGAATGGATTTAAGTTCCTGCGGTGTGAGTTCAGGATTTTTTTGTAAAATTAACGCAGCAGTGCCAGCAACATGTGGTGCTGCAAAGCTCGTACCGCTTGAAATTTTATAATCTCCGTTGATGTCGGTTGTATTTATGAACGCACCAGGTGCAACAAGATCAGGTTTGATGTAAAATGGGGAAACTGGACCTCTCGAACTAAAATAAGCAACAAAATCTGGATGATAGAAAACATCCAGTGTTCCTTTTGTGTCACTTTGTAAGATTTCCTTAATTATTAATCCGTCATCTCTGGATACAGATAATGCAGGAATAGTAGGTTCATACCCCTCATCCACATATTCATGAATTAATTCTCCAAAAAATATGCCAGGCTCATTGTTATAGACTATGATAGCCCTTGCTCCTACATTGGCTGCATTCTTTTCCTTGTCAGAAAAGTAAACTATTTCATTTTCTATATCGCTGCCTCTTTCAATCAACATAATAGAATCTTGAAAATTACCTTCCAGAAGATCATTAACTCTACCATATTTTCCAAATATGATTTGTGATGTAATAGGCTCTGTGAGTGCTTGAGTTCCTACCATTGGAAAAACATTGAATGTTTTATCCTCTATTTCAAAAGTTGAGACCAAACTACTGGTTACGTTGTTAAATGTTGCACCAACAGTAATTGCATTTGGATTTATCCCAGGACTTCCAATTGTACTTAATTCAGGACCAAAATTTCCAGCCGCTGTTACTACAAAAATATTATTTTTGACTGCTTTGTTTACCACTTGATCAATTTTTGTATTTGTTTGGTTAATTCCCAGACTGATATTGATAATATCAGCATTATCTTCTATAGATTTTTCAATTGCTTTGATTATTAAATGAGAAGGTACAGATTCTCCATCTTCTGAAACTTTGTACATTAAAATTTTTGAATTTGGAGATATTCCTTTGAGATTTCCATTTGATGCGATGATTCCTGCAACTTGTGTACCATGACCATTAGTGTCTTCAGGTATCTCATCATTATCAACAAAATCATATCCACCAATTATTTGTCCTTCAAGATCTGGATGGTTCAAGTCAATTCCAGTATCAATAATTGATACTACTATTCCACTTCCATCATATCCACTCTGGTAAGATATACTGGTTCCTATGAATGGTCCGCTGTTATTTACTAAAATAGAAATATTATCCGTACTCTGTAACTGATTTGATATTAAAACTGTACTTATAGATATCAAAATTGTCAAAAAAAATATTTTTTGATACTGCATGTGAGAACATTTTTTTAGTGAAATTTCATTCTTTGCTAAAGCGTTAAATTGTATGTTTTTTCAAATAATGTATGGGAAAATATACACTTCCTGAGATGCCTTATGCATATGATGCATTGGAACCTCACATAGACGCTCGTACAATGGAGATTCATCATACAAAACACCATCAAAAATATACTGATGGAATGAATGGTGCTTTAGAAAAACTAAGTCCGGAACTACAGAGCAAGGATATTGTTGATATCTTATCAAGTATCAATGATGTTCCTGACGATGTTAGAGGTGCAATTAACTTCAATGGCGGTGGATACGATAATCACAAACTGTTTTGGAATAACATGAAACCAAATGGTGGTGGAGAACCTGGTGGAGCACTAGCAGATGCAATTAATGCTTCCTTTGGATCTTTTGCGGACTTTAAAGAGCAGTTTTCTAGTAAAACAGCTCCTATCCAAGGAAGTGGTTGGGGTTGGCTTGTATACAATCCATCTTCTAGTAAAGTTGAGTACAAAGCAATGCCAAACCAAACAAGCCCAAGAACTGAAGGATTAGTTCCATTGCTTGGACTTGATGTATGGGAACATGCTTACTATCTAAAGTATCAAAACAAACGTCCTGACTATATTGCTGCTTGGTGGAATGTAGTCAACTGGGAAGAAGTAGATAATAGACTTTCTAAGGCAAAATAATATTCTATTTTTTTTAATTTTATATTTTTAAATGCATTTATAGGAAACTGACTCATTTTTTTTATAATGAGCGAAGAGCAAACACAACAGTTATTGTATCAAATGCAAATGTTGGAAGGTTATTTTTCTGAATTATCACAAAAGGAGACATCTATTGTATCCATTATTAGAGAAGCTGCTTCTGCCATTCAATCACTCAAAACAATTGATGATAAAGCTGATGCTGAAACATTAGTACCATTAGGATTAGGTACCTTCGTAAAAACAAAAACTATACCTAACGAAAAACTGATTCTAAATATTGGTGCTGGAATTGCTGTCGAAAAAGACAAGGATTCTGCTATCAATTTTCTTGAATTACGATTGAAAGAAATGCAAGTAGCCTTACAGGAAACGTCAAATCAAAAACAACAAATTGCAGCAAGTTTAGAACAGGGAAAACAACAGATGGAACAATTAATGGCTGCATCTAGAAGTAAAAAATAAAGAAAAAAATGTTTGAGAAACTAGGCAATGCATTTTCAAAAGCCGCTAAAAGTTTTAGTGAAAAAGATCTAAACGAAAAAGATATTGATGATGTTTTATCTGAGCTTGAAATCTCTCTCTTAGAATCAGATGTTGCAACAGAGGTTATTGATAGCATAAAATCTGATCTAGGTGAAAAATTGGTTGGTAGCAGAGTCAATAAGAAGGAAATTGAAGATTTTGTTCAAAAAAGCCTAATCGAGAATATTTCTAACATGTTTGATGAAGCTGGTTCAGTTGATATACTGTCAGGCATAAAATCAAAAACAGATCCACAAGATCCATACCTTATTCTGTTTGTTGGAATTAATGGAACTGGAAAAACTACAACTGTAGCCAAAATGGCCAATCTTTTACAAAAAAATAAAATCTCAGTAGTAGTTGCGGCAGCTGATACGTTTAGGGCTGGTGCTATTGAACAATTACGTGAGCACATAAACAATTTGAATTTAAAGTTGATTGCCCAAAACTACGGTTCGGATCCTGCTGCCGTGGCACATGACGCGTTACTTTACGCTAAATCACACAAGGTTGACTGTGTCCTTATCGATTCTGCTGGACGAATGCAAACAAACAAGAATTTGATGGAACAAATTGAAAAAATTACCAAAGTTGTAAACCCAGATTTGAAAATATTTGTAGGTGATTCACTAGCTGGAAATGATACGGTTAGCCAAGCAAGAGAATTTCATGAGCATACAACCTTTGACGGAGCAATTTTGACTAAAAGTGATGCAGATGCACGTGGTGGAGCTGCTCTCTCAATTGTTGCAATAACCAAAAAACCTGTTATTTGTGTGGGTACTGGACAGGGCTATGATGACTTGGAATTATTTAGCAAGGAAGCATTCCTTGAAAGAGTTTTTGGTAAACCAGAACCAACACCAGAACCAGCACCAGAACCAACACCAGAACCAAAACCAGAACCAACACCAGAACCAACACCAGAACCAGAATCAGAACCAACACCAGAACCAGAATCAGAACCAACACCAGAACCAGAATCAGAACCAACACCAGAACCAGAATCAGAACCAACACCAGAACCAACACCAGAACCAGTAGCTGAACCGTTAGCTAAAACATACGAAACAGAAACAAAACCAACTGAAAAAATTCCAGATTTTTTCCTTGAAAAAGAAAAAGAATTACGTTCACAATC
>JAANXC010000017.1 GCA_018263495.1 Nitrososphaerota archaeon | reverse complement strand
CATTAGAGGGCGCATGGAAACAATGCACCGGTGATGAAAAAGAGCTAATTCAAGGATTAATACTAGTTGCTGCGGCACTTGTGCATTATCAGAAAGATGAAAACACAATATGTCTTTCAGTGCTTGGCCGTGCGCTAAAAAAATTACATAGTAAATCAGGCGAGTATTATAAAATTAATGTTGATAGTGTTAAACAAAAAACAATTGAAATGTTGGATAAAAAAGAAATCTTCACTTTTACGTTTTAAACAAATCTATTCCAGTTTTTACTACCTGTGCACCACCAATTAATCCAATTGCACCATTTTTGGCCTCTGCCTCAGTGAAACGCTGTGTATCATCGTTTGTTATCATATCGCCAGAAATTAGCACAGGAACTGGATCAGCACTATGTCCTTTATGGATACTTGGTGTAGAATGATCTGCTGATATCATTACTGCAACCTTTGATACGTCTATATGATCTAGTAAAGTTCCAAAAAATCGCTTATCAATCTCTTCAATATTTTTCATTTTACCAATTGCATCACCATCATGACCAAACTCGTCAGGTCCCTTCAAGTGTACATATATGGCATTCTCAGTTTCCATTGCTTGTGCCGCAACACTAGCTTTCTCTTCATAATCAGTTAAACCACCAGCATTGTATGTCTTCATTTTAAGAATATTGGAAATACCAACCTCTACTGGCATATCAACTATACATGAAAAATTCATAGAATGCAAATCATTAATTGGTTTTACATTTGGATATTTGTTACCAGCATCTCTTAACAATATACTATTTAGTAATTTTTTATTTTTTTGTGATCTCCTTTTATTAACATCACTTTTTTTCATTATTTCTAATGATTGTTCAGTAAACTCATTTACCAAATTTGCCGCACTAATTGCATCTTTTGTCTGTTCTAGAGGAATACATTTTTCTATTTTCATAAAATCACTCACCGCCTTTGCAATTCCCATTCCATCTACTCGCCCATAAGCTGGATCAGTATTAGAAATTTCTGAGGAAAGTGGTTTGCTGTCTCTTAACCTTACAGTAACTCTATGTCCAACTGTTGGGGCTACGACTACAGATGCATTAGGGTTTAAAAATTTGATTTCTTTTTCAATTTCTTTTGAAATTTCTTCTACGTCCTCTCTCTCAATTTTTCTACCTGCTCGCCGATCAATAATTTTTCCCTCATTGTCTAATGTAGCAAAATTACCACGCAATGCCAAATCACCATCCTTAAAATCAATCCCAATTCCAATTGCCTCAACTACACCTCTTCCTGCATAGTCAGAATGTTGAAACTTGTACCCTAGCATGTTAAAGACAGCAATATCTGATTCTGGTGCTATACCCTTTCCAACTGATATAACCTGACCCATAATACCATTTTTTGTTAACGTATCCATGTTTTTTGTCGTTGCAGCCTCAAGCGGCGTCTTCCCTGACAAGTCTGGATGTGGTAGATCACCAACACCATCTAGCAAAACATAGATTATCTTAACATGATTATTATCAGCGATTTTTCTCCACCCATATTTTCATGAAATCGATGTGATGCTTAAAAGCTTGTAATTAAGACAGCGATCTTAGAAATAATTATCTACATACAATCTTTTGAAAAGATTTTAACCCTCAAAAATTGCATTATTTCTTATGGGAGATATGAGGAAAGACTATGTTCTTGAACGTGAGGTCATAGTTCATCCAATTACAAAAAAAAATACCGATGCCAAAAAATGTCCATATTGTCCTGGCAACGAATCTATGACTAATCCATCATTATTATCACTTGTTGCAAAAGATGGAATGTTACAAAGGTTACAGGACAGCGAGGATTTTTTTGTGGACGATTGGTCTGTTCGTGTATTTGAAAGTAAAGAACCAACTGTTTCAACATCCACTAAAAATTCATATAGTGATAGACCACTGTATAGCGAACCTGCATATGGCTATCACTACATTGTAGTTGTATCTCCTAAACATAAAGACACTCTTGCTACTATAAGCATCGAACAATGGTCAAATGTTTTGGTTGTGGTTCAGGATAGACTTAGGTGGTTATACACGCAAAAAGGAGTCACATATGTAACTATTTTCGTTAATCATGGCAAAGAGTCTGGAAGTAATGTGGAACACTCACACATCAATATGGTAAGTTTTTCAACTTTACCTCCAAGAATTGATGAAGAAGCTGAAGCCTCGCATCAAATCCTTAATGAGAAGGGTGTATGTCCTATGTGTCAAGTAGTAAATACTGAAACTAGTGGACCAAGACAAATCTTACAAACTGAAGGATTTATAGCATTTTGTCCTTGGGCACCTTCTCACCCTTTTGAATTTTGGATATGTCCTAAAAAACATTCCACTAGTTTCTCAAAAATAACTCAAAAAGAAATTAACGACGTATCGTTAATTTTAAGGGCAACGCTTGGGGGTTTGACGAAAGAAATTAAGGATGTATCATTTAATTTAGCATTTCATCTATCACCCGAAAAGAAAAATAGCAGGCAAATTCATTGGCATATTGAGGTATATCCTATAACAGAACATTGGTCTGGTCTTGAACGAGGATATGGTGTATTTCTTAATACAATATCACCTGAGAATGCAGCTAAAGCACTAGGCGCTGCATGTAGAAAAGAGCTAGCGAGTCTTGTCGGAATAGAGTAATAAAAATAGTTTATTTATCCATAACAAAATTTCATTCATATGAAAATGCAGTATGGTGCTTACATTGCAATGGCAGGTATTGGTTTGTATGCAATGTTTGTAGCAGAAATAATTTCGATTTTTAATTTTATGGGTGACCCTACCTTGACTGAGTTTTTTGAGCCTAAATCAAAAATTTTACAATTCATCTCAATAGGTGTCGCACCCGGAGTGATCATGTCTGGTACATCCTATATGATTGCAAGGAAATTTGGATCAAAACAAATTGGTTGGCTGGTAATTGCTGGTGGTATTGTATTGTTAGTTGGTATGTCTTATGCATATACGATGCTGGATAGCATAGACAAAGATTATCATGTATTTACTGTCATTATAGTTCCTCCACTATTCATTGTTGTTTCTATACCAGTTATAATAGTAGGAGCACTTTTGTTTAGACTTAAAAAAAGATCAAGAAAATATTTTTAATTATGATCATATCGCATGCCATTTGATTCATGTTTAAATCCAATTCTCTCATAAAATTGCTTTACATCATCCTTGCAATCTAAAATTGTTTTGTAACAATTTTTTTCTTTTGCACGTTCTAACATGGACATAACAAGTTTAATTCCAATTCCTTTTCCCTCGTAATCTTTTCTTACTACTACGTCTTCGATATGACCAACAAGTCCACCATCATGAATAAATTTTTGTTCAATGAATAAGGTGGTAGAACCAATAATTTTGTCGTCATCTACCGCAACATGGATTATATGATTTGGGTTTTGCTTTATTTTTTTCAAAATTTTCTTAGCTTTATTTTTATCAATATCACTTGCCTTTCTTAAAAAATCTAAACTTTCCAGGAATCCTTTTTCAAGATCATTTTCTTCAATTTCACGAATTATAATTTCTGACATATTAAATCAAATCTTACCTCGTTTTTTATGTTCTAATCTTAATTTTTCATAAGTTTTTTTGTCACCAACATCTATGAATCCCTTTCTTATCAGGATGCTATTGACAGTTTTACGTTTGGAAATTACTTTTTTTATTACATCATCCATTCCATATGGTTTGTTTTTTGGGATTAATTTGAAGGTA
>JAANXC010000016.1 GCA_018263495.1 Nitrososphaerota archaeon | reverse complement strand
CGTTACATAGTGAGATGTTACACCGACAATTTTTGTTCCTCTCTCAAATGCCTGCGCATAAGCCAGCGAACCTGGAAATGCTGGAAGCAATGATGGATGGATGTTAATTATCCTATTTGGATATCGCCAGACAAAGTTTGGTGTCAGAATTCTCATATATCTTGCCAGAACAATCAGATCAACCTGATATTTTTTACAAATTTTAAGTAATTTCTCTTCAGCCTTCTCTTGGCTTCTGTCTTCAACAACAACAAATGGGATTTTTGCCTTTTTAGCAAGTGGTGCAAGTGCTCTTTCTGTACTAACAATAACGGAAATCTTACCTCTAATGGCACGTCTAGCTGATAAGATTTCTTTCAGGCAGTGTTCCTCCTTGGTAGCAAATATGGCAATACTTTTTTCCATATTGGTTTCAGAGTGTGTGCTTATCTCCATCCTTAGTTTTTTACCTAATTTTTGGAGTCCAGAATCAAGTTGTTTAAAATTAATCTTGGAAGTAAAAGATACTTCTAGATACATTCCGAACAGACCCTTGATTACATTCTGATTGACTTTCTCAACGTTAGCGTTATTCTGGAATACAAAGTTTGTAAATTGTGCAACAATACCCTCTCTGTCTTTTCCAACAACAGTGATACCAACTATGGTTTTCTTCATTGGCGACGTTGGTAATTAATTCCATATATACCAAATGGTGCGGGAGGTGGGATTCGAACCCACGAACTCCTGAGAGACAGGGTCCTAAGCCCTGCGCCTTTGACCAGGCTGGGCGACTCCCGCGAGGATTGTGTAACAACAGACAAATTTATCGGTATTGGATTGCACTGTATGGGTAAATTATTTGGTACTAATGGCGTTAGAGGAGTTTTTGCTGAAGATTTCACTTTAGAGTTTGTGCATGATCTTGTATTAGCAATTTCAGCTTATTTCAAGCAGGGTACCATACTTGTTGGATATGATGGGAGAGACTCTAGTAAAGTGATTTCAAAACTAGTTTGTTCTACGTTAAATTTTGCTGGCATTAATTGTCATCTTGCTGGTCTTATTCCTACTCCTTGCTTGGAATTTGCAACTAAAACGTTAGGATATAATGGTGGAATTATGATTACCGCCTCGCATAATCCTCCGGAGTATAATGGAATTAAACCAGTTGCCAGTGATGGCGTAGAGATTTCACGCGAAGATGAAAATGTGGTTGAAGAGATTTTTTTCAAAAAAAATTGGAAACAAAATTCTTCTACGTGGGGTTCAACAAAAAATGATGATAGAGCGGTTCAAACATATCTCGATGGGATAAAATCACAGATAGATGTATCAAAAATAAAGTCAAAGAACCTCAAGGTTGTATTAGATCTTGGAAATGGCACTCAATCAGTTACTGCAATAAAACTATGTGAACAGTTAGGATGTGAAATTATAACAATCAACCGAGAAATTGATGGAAGCTTTTCTGGTAGGGGTCCTGAACCTACACCATACAATCTTGAGGAATTATCTTCTACTGTTGTAAATAATGATGCTGATCTTGGTATTGCATTTGATGGTGATGGTGATAGAAGTATATTTTGTGATAGTAAAGGAATGTTACTATCTGGTGACAAATCTGCACTCTTACTATCAAATTATCTATTAAAGAAAAATCCAAATTCTAAAGTGGTTACATGCATTAACTCTGGAAATTCAATTGATGAGATAGTTAGACAAACTAATTCCACTGTTACTAGAACCAAAGTTGGAAGTGTTGAAGTCTCAAGAAAAATGCTTACTGAAAATGCGCTTATAGGATTTGAAGAAAATGGTGGGTTCATGTTCGGAAAACATAATCATGTGAGAGATGGTGGCATGACACTAGCTTTATTTCTAGAACTAATCTCGAACAAAGATATAATTGAAGAACTTGCTGCTTTACCACCCTCTTTTACGACTAAAGATAAAATTCCCTGCAAAAAGGAGGATGCAAATAGAATAATCTCCAAACTTTCAGATGAATTCCCAAATGCAGATACTACAGATGGCATAAAGATTGTTTTTGATAAGAAAAACTGGATTATGGTAAGGCCTAGTGGTACTGAACCAATAATTAGAATTTATGCGGAATCTGATTCAGAAAAAAACCTTGAAATACTTATGAAAGAATACATAGAAAAAATCAAATCGTTTCTAGACAGATAACACTTTTAATACCAATTGGCTTGATTTTTGGAATGGAGATGATCCCTCAGGGTGATGTAAATGGCAAAATCATATTATGTAAAATTTGATGTACCAGAAAATCTAGTTAGTCCTATTTATGAATCCCTCAGAGTAGCTGTTGAGACAGGAAAAGTGAAAAGAGGCACAAATGAGGCCACTAAAGCAATTGAAAGAGGTATAAGTAAACTAATAATCATTGCAGAAGATGTGGAACCACCAGAAGTTGTGGCACATCTTCCAATAATATGTGAAGAGCAAAAAGCTGCTTATGTTTTTGTTCCAAGTAAACAAGAGTTAGGAAAAGCATTAGGTATTGAAGTTACATCTGCGGCAGCTGCAATTTTGGATTCTGGTGATGCTCAACATATAATTGATGAAGTTATAGCGTCAATTGCAAAAATTAAGGATGGCAAATCAGAACCAGAAGCTAAACCAGAACCAGAAGCTAAACCAGAACCAGAAGCTAAACCAGAACAATGAGCACAAAACCACAAATTGACGAATTAACACCAGCTGAAGTTATTCAAATTGTTGGTAGAACTGGCATTGCTGGAGAAGTTATTCAAGTTAGAGTAAAAGTCTTAGAAGGTAAAGACAAAGGAAGAATACTTACAAGAAACGTCAAAGGATCAATACGAATATCTGATACTCTAATATTAAGAGAAACAGAACGAGAAGCCAAAAAGATCAGGTAGTGAATGTTATGAGTATGTTAACAAAATCATGTAGTTTTTGTAATCGTCCAATAGCAAAAGGATCTGGAACAATGCTTGCAAAGAATGATGGAACTGTATTGTGGTCTTGTTCTTCTAAATGTAAAAAAAATCTTCTTGTTCTAAAACGTGATCCCAGAAAGCTAAAGTGGACAGAAAAATACGTTAAAGGCGGAATTAAAGTCAAAAAGTAAGTTGGCTGAACAAACACTAATCATTGTAAAGCCAGATGCTGTAAAACGAAATCTGACAGAAGAAATTCTATCACGTTTTAAAAAGAAAGAATTTAGTATTTCAAAATTAAAAACGTTCAATTTTACTGTAGAAATGGCTGAACAGTTCTATTCTGCCCATAGCTCTAAACCATTTTTTGGTGAATTGGTATCATTTATTACGTCTGGGACGGTTACTGCAGCAATAATTGAAGGTGACAATGCCATCAATGTAACTAGGGAAATTATCGGTAAAACCAACCCTAAGGAAGCTAGTGCTGGTACAATACGTGGTGATTTTGGCATAAGTATAACGGAAAACTCTATCCATGCCTCAGATTCAAGAGAAAGTTTTGATAAGGAAGTGAATGTGGTATTCTAGTGATTAAAAATGCGCATTCGACAACCCATTGTGTCCGTTTTAGGACATGTTGATTCTGGAAAAACCTCACTACTTGACAAAGTACGTGGAACTGGTGTACAGGGAAGAGAAGCTGGTGGTATAACTCAGCATATAGGTGCAAGTTTTCTACCAGTAGAAACTATACAAAAAATTTGTGGACCTATGTATGAAAAATTAAGTAAGGTTGAACATAAAATTCCAGGAATTTTAGTAATAGATACGCCGGGTCACGAAATTTTTACAAATTTGCGCTCGCGTGGAGGTTCTGCAGCAGACATTGCAATTTTAGTAGTTGATGCGAATAGAGGCTTTCAGCCTCAAACTAATGAAAGTTTAAAAATTTTAGAAAGCCGCAAGGTACCTTTTGTAGTGGCATTGAATAAAACTGATATGATTTCTGGTTGGAAGGAAACAGAAACACAGTTTATTTCACAAAGCATTGAGAAACAAAATCCTGAAGTACAAACATTCTTGGATGAAAAAATCTACAATGTGGTTACTGCACTTTCTGTGTTGGGATATCAATCAGAAGCATTTTACAGGATAAATGACTACAAGAAGGAGATTGCAATAGTTCCTGTCAGTGCGAAAACAGGTATAGGCATACCTGAACTATTTGCTGTTTTGGTTGGATTAACACAACAATATCTAAAAGAGAAATTAAACCAAGAGGAAAAATCTAATCGAGGAATAGTATTAGAAGTTAATGACGAAGTGGGTTTGGGTCCCACGGCAAATGTGATTTTAATCGATGGTCAGATGAAAAAAGATGATTCTATAATAGTAGCAAAAAGAGATTCAGTGATTGTTACAAAACCAAAGGCTTTGCTATTGCCTAAAGATCTAGACGAAATGAGAGATCCACGAGATAAATTCAAACCGGTTGAACACATACAAGCAGCTGCTGGTGTAAAAATAGCATCCCCAGATTTGGAAGGCGTTTTACCCGGTAGTACACTTTATGCAACTAGTGATAACTCGGAGATGGAAGGTTTTAAAAAATCCATTGAAGATGAGATGCAGTCTGTTTTTATTAATACTGAAACAAATGGTGTAATTCTAAAATGTGATGCTATTGGTTCTCTTGAGGCTTTAACAGAAATGCTACGTCGCCAGCAAATTCCTATTTCAAAAGCAGACATAGGACCCGTAACTCGTCGAGATGTTCTAGAAGCTATGGCATTAAAAGAAAATGATAGACATCTTGGTGTAATTTTAGCCTTCAACGTGAAGGTTTTACAAGATGCTGAAACTGAAGCGGAAGATAACCATATCAGAATTTTTAATGATAAAATAATCTATAGTCTAATTGATACGTACACGCAATGGGTAGAAGATGATAAAGCAGATGAAGAAAATTCTATTTTAGCTGAACTAACGCCAGTATGCAAATTTACTTTTCTCAAAGGTTTCATTTTTAGAAATAACAATCCTGCGGTCTTTGGTATTAAAGTAGATGTGGGAAACTTACGCCAGAAAGTTACCTTCATGAACAAGATTGGGAAAAAAATTGGTGTTATACATCAACTGCAACATGATGGCAAAACAATAACCTCTGTTAAAGTTGGGCAAGAAGTAGCCTGCTCTGTACAAAACATAACCATAGGAAGGCAAATAGCTGAAGAAGATGTATTTTACACATTGCCTTCTTCTTCTGATGCAAAGAAATTACTGAATAAATTTACACAGAGATTAAGCTCTGAGGAAAGAAATACACTAAATGAAATTGTAGAAATTCAACGAAAAATAGATCCAGCCTATGGATATTAAATTATTTACAAATCCAAAAGATATTGCATAGTTATTTCATCGTTTTCTTTTATTTCCATCAAATGAAATGTGGGAGACTTGATTTCTATTTTGAAATTATGTTTTTTTAGATCTAATTTTTCACCAGAAACCTTTGAAACAATTTCATATTCAGTGTTTTTTTTAATATTAACAGAGAATTTCTTTACAGCAAAACCATCAGTTATTGTTATTGTTACAATCTCTTCCAGCCAGTTATATAACAAATTCAGAAGGTTTCCGCCTTTAACTTTGATACTTTTTTCTTCAATTTCTTGAATGTTTTCCAAATCAATTATAGTTTCAACAACTGATTTTCCAGCCACTGAAAATGCTTCCTCTAAATTTTTTGCCTTAACTTCGATAAATGCGTCAGTTGAATGTTCAAGATATCTGTAGCTCATGGTTTTTTTATGAATTTCTGCTATTAATGAGTTAAAGTAAACAGCAAATCTTAAAGGTACTTTTTACGATTTTTTTTTGTTGGAACTACCACGTGGAATGAAGGACTTTGATATGGATGAAATGATAAAAATTGAATACGTCCGTCAAATATTTTTGGAGACATCTAAAGCTTTTGGGTTTAATTTAATCGAGCCTTCACCGATTGAACTTTTGTCCGTATTAGAAGCAAAGAGTGGACCATCCATTCGTGATGAGATATATCAATTCAAAGATAAGGGTGATAGGGAGGTAGCACTAAGATTCGATTTTACCGTTGGTCTAACAAGGTATGCTACATCACAAAAAAATCTGAAGTTACCAGCAAAATTTTCTTCATTTGGTGGTGTTTGGAGATACGATGAACCACAAAAAGGTAGATATCGATTCTTCCATCAATGGAACATTGAAACATTTGGTAACCTAAACGTGGAACATGATGCAGAACTTATAGAATTTACATCCATATTTTTTGCCAATCTCAGACTCCAAAACATCAGTATTGATATCAATCATAGAAAACTAGTTGAATCATATATCAACCAGATTTTTGAATCGAATGACACCACTCTACTTCATGATATTTTCAGAGCTGTAGATAAGGTTCAAAAAAAATCGAAAGATGAAATACTACAAGAATACAAACAAAAAGGACATTCTCCAGAAAAATTGGAAAAAATATTAGAGTTTTCAAATCTTAAGGGAACACCATCAGAAATTGAACAAAGCTTTGATACTTCAAGTTTAGATGGTTGGAATGAATTATGTAATCTGTATGGTTCACTAAAAAACAGAGGAACTGATAACATTAGAATTAACTTTGGCATTGTAAGAGGTCTTGATTATTACTCTGGTATAGTTTTTGAAGCATTTGATACCACTTCTGACTTAGGTGCGTTGGTAGGTGGTGGAAGATATGATAGTCTGCCAAAGGTTTTTGGTCGTGATGATTTAGGTGCTACTGGAGTAGCAGGTGGTGTGGAAAGAATTATTCTACGTCTTGATGAACAGGGCATTTCTTGTACTCCATCGAGTAACACAATATCTGTACTCTATGTAAATGACGAATTAAAATCACATGCAATTAATTGTGCGTCAAAACTACGACAACTTGGAATATCAGTGAACATTGACTTAACTGCAAAACCTTTGAAAAAACAGATGGAAATGTCATCAAACTCAAAGTTTTGTGTTATATTTGCGCCAAAAGAATTTTCAGAGAAACAAGTTGTCTTAAGAAATATGACGGACAGGACAGAAAAGCAAATTTCTTTGGATGAGTTAATTTCAGAACCGAAAGGCGTTCTTAATTTGTAAATGCTCGTGTTAGCATCATAATCTCTGGACCGTTTGTTAGGTTGCCAACTACAACAGCATGACTGTTCGCTAACATTCCAGAGGAAACAAATGGAATACCACCGTTTATTGTTGCTGGTTCAATGTTAACACCCAAAATATTTGAAAAATTTTTAATGTCTTCCTCATCTGCTTCAGGATGAATAATACCACCAAGATTGTTAGCCTTCATTACAGCACCAACCTGATGAAATCCGGCAATCCTCTTTTGCATCACTTCGATATCTAAAGTATCCTCAATTTCTTTGATATACTCCTTTTCAACAATGGGAGAAATAACTCCACCTTTATCATTAACACAGATTAAATTTCCTAAAGCGTTGTGTTTCGTATCTAACATTTTTACATTCAAATCAGTGCGTTTTCGTAAATTTGCGAGCTCCTCTGGAGAAGATGTTTTCGGTAAAAGTATTCCATGGTTATTTATAACCATTAGAATACCAAGTAATCTAGTATTGGCAACAGGCGTCATAAGATATTCAGTTTGAAGATAATGTGCTAAATTCTCAGCCTTAGTTTTAGCAAATCCATTTGGAACAAAAACAAATTTGTCATTTACACTAGTAAAAATTCCAATGTTTGGTCCGCTGTAAACATCATATTTGATAATATCCAACGATCAAAAAATATTATGAAAAGATATGAACGTAAGGAATAAATCAAAAACAGTGTTATAATTTTAAAATTTTCCAGTTAGGGATTATTGAAATTGTTTAGATTTAAATAATATTTGAAAATAGAACTCTTAATGCCAATTAAAGAGGACTTCTGTAAAGGAGACAAAAAGCCAATTGGAAAGATCAATTATAATGATGGTGAAAACTATCATTGGGTTTGGCCATCTCAAGCTGGCGAACCAGGAAATGACTGGGACGCATCTAAGGATGAGAAAGTTCTAGCTGATTACAAGAAACACGGCGAAAAAATGGAGAAACTTGGAATCACTGGTACTATGGTAGCAAATGATTGGGATGTTTGTGTCGCTGATGGTGCTTGTATTGAAGCATGTCCTGTACAAATATTTCAATGGTACAGAACTGACAAGGACATATCAGGCATAAAAGCAGTGAAAGATACAACCCCATGGCCTGGTGCAGGCACAACCGAAAAAGAGGAACGATTAGATTTCACAGATAAGGCTGATGCAATCAGAGAACATGACTGCATTTGGTGTATGGCATGTGTATCAGTTTGCCCTCCACTAGCAGTTTTAGTAGACCAAGGAAATCAAGAGTTTCACGAAAAAGCCGCAGGCACTTTTCAAAAACTAGGTTCTGGAACGGCAAACCCACACGCAGAACATTAGAATCGAACTCACGTTCATTTTTTTTCTTTTTTTAAAACAATGTTTTGTTTTTAGCTAAAAATCTTAACCAAATCAGCCCCACGTTTAATTTCAACATCATCTTGTGATGTAAGAAATTCTAAAATTTGTTTATACATTCTTCCACCTTTCATTTTTAGAACATTATCATGCCAGAGCACGCTAATTACATTATTTTCTGCAAGGCTACGACCAAGATCTAGCGTTTTTTGAAACTCGGAAATTATTTTATCTTCCTGTATTTTCATATAAGTAAACAAATATGCGTCCATTAACGTGACTGGGAATTCAATTACACCATTAATTCTTGAATAACCCATCTCCTTGTCATCAATTCTGTCTTTTGAATATCTTAGAGATGAATCGTAAGAAAAACCCAATTTGGTTAATTTCTCTGGTAACCCAGAGTTATAGTTTAGATAATGTACTCTATTACCAATTATTTGTTTACCAGTTATTGATTCAAGCTTTTCTTTCTCCTTTTGAATTTTTTCAAGATTATCTACTGATGTTGGATCTGTATGCAGCCCAATCTCCCAATTTGATTCATGTAACTGTTTGATATCATCTTCATAATCTAATACATCACCATTCTCATAAAATGTTCTAAAGAAGAACGTGGAACGAATTCCAAATTTTTCTTCTAATTCCATATATTCAGGAATATTACGATACAGATCTTCTGGTTTAGTTTTTTCAAAAAGTTTAACATCAAATCTGTCTTTTCTAGACAAAATATGTTCTATTGATGGTCCTTGTCTTCTCCAATCTACATCATGACTCAAAAAAATGTATTGCATTTGTAATTTCTAAATCATATCACTAATTTGGTCACTAGATTGAGGAAGTTTTTTTGATGAATTTGCCGCATAGACCTCATTGTCATTTGTATTTTTTGATATAATAGTTCCAGCTCCAATAATACATTCATTTCCAATCTTAATTCTTTGGTTGATTGTAGAGCTTAGTCCAACAAAACAGATTTGTGCTCTTCCGATCTGACCACCCATAGTAACATTTGAAGTAATAAAGCAATTATCACCAATTGAAGTATTATGACTAATCAAATTATTACTGCCGATCAAGACATTATTTCCGATCTTGACAAAAGGTTGAATCACATTATTAGCCAAAATAAAACAATTCTCACCAATTTCAAATTTATTCCAAATCTTGGTTGATGGATGAATGTAACTGTATAATTCATAACCTTTCTTTTTTGCTTCATTAAAGAATTTTGTACGTTTCTTATTCATTTCAGAATATGCCAACGCAATAAACATAGAAAACTCATTTGGTGGAAACTCTTCTTCAATATTCTCAAATGCATGGACTGGTAAACCTAATAATTCATCTTTATCGATTTTTGATTTATTTGCACAAAAGGCAATTACTTGGTCGTCACTATCCTGCAGATAAAAGAAAATTCTCTGAGCAAGCTCACCTGTCCCAAATATTATGATTTTTTTCATTTGTGTTGTTTTTTTACTATCTTATTTAAGCCGTATTCATAATTGAATATGATGAATATTGGTATTTTAAAACAAATTTTAGTTAGTTGTTATAATCGATTTTTGCAGAGGTCGCTTAGCCTGGTAGAGCGCGGGCCTTGAGAGCCTGTGTGCGCAAGCACGCGGGGGTTCGAATCCCTCTCTCTGCGTTTTTTATTTACCAACTTTTGCTAATTCTGCTAATAGTGCAGATAGCTGAATCTCAGGATTAGCACCTACCAAAACTCTGTAATCATACTTTGCAATTATTTCTAATATTCCTTCAAGATTATTAGATTTAGAATTAAAAACTGCCTGCGTTATGTATTTTAGAAAATCTGACTCTGACATACCATAAACTTTGATCAATTCTATCATTTTGTCCCTTGCATCAGAAATCTTTCCAGTAAGAGCTAATTTTAGAACGTCTTGAACATCGTTTGTTTTAGTTAATCCAACAACTGATTTGACAACAGATTCTGTTACATTTCCTGAACTCGCAGCTGCCTGAAGAATATTAATTGCGTGGCGTAGATCCCCATCGGTATAATCACATATAGCATTCAAGCCTTTTTCATCTGCCTTAATCTTCTCTTTTTTACCAATGAATTTTAATTGAGAGAGAATTTCCTTGTCTGAAATCTTAGTAAATTTGAATACAACGCATCTACTTTGAATGGGTTCAATTATTTTTGATAAATTATTTGCAATTAAAATAAATCTGCAAATTTTTGCAGTGTCTTCAATTATTCTTCTAAGTGCAGTCTGTGCATCTGTTGTCATCTCATCTGCTTCGTCAAGAATTATTATTTTAAACGGAATTTCGGTATCTAGTCCCGCAAACCGCGAAAATTTTTTTACACGTTCCCTTACCATGTTTATTCCTCGCTCATCAGAAGCATTAAGCTCCAAAGTATAATCCTTCGAATGTTCACCTAAGATTTCTTTTGATAAACAAAGTGCGGCAGAAGTCTTTCCTACTCCAGCTGAACCCGAAAATAAAAGATGGGGTATTTCAGATTGATTTTTCAACATGGAGTTAATACTACCAAGAATTTCCTTTTGGTTCACCAATTCAGATATTTTCTGGGGACGGTATTTCTCTACCCACATCACGTTTGATGATGACATTAGATCTTAACCAGCATGTCTTATTAATAAATGGCATAAAGGATCAAATGATCAAAGCTTTTTGTAAATTCATTTGATCGATCGTATCCATTAAATGGTTTAATGGTGTTACAGATCCATTGGAAATGTCTGAACTGATACACATGCATTCGATAGGAAATAATCTAAATGATGTTAAAGTAGAATTTAAAAAAGAACTGAAATTAGACACTTCAGGAATTTCTATTGATGGAAAGCAAGGTGAAATACTTAACATTCCTAGATGGATTGCGGAGATTTTAGAATCTGAAAAACATGTTGAAATTCAAGATGTAGATATGCTTGTAGAACTAAAACAAGCTGTTGAAAAGGAAAAAATGTTAGGTCAATTTGATCTGTCTACACTTCAAGTGCAACAACAAGCTGATCCACATTTTTATATAAAAATGAAATCATACATGAAAAGATTACCTGAAAAAGATTATGATAAAGTTGAAAGTATGCTAAACACATTACTTAGAACTAGGCAAACCAAAATAATTCGTCTTGCAGATTCATCCAAAATAACAGCTGAGATTTCTCAGAAACTTTCTATAGAAGAACTTGAATTCTACAATAACCTTCATGATAATAGTTCTAGATTTTCTAAATCAATAATAGGTAACAAAAAATGACTGCAAAAGGAGTACATACAAAATCAGCACTAGCAGACAAAGTGAGGGAATTCTTAACTCAGTTCAAAGATCCTACAGGATCTTTTTCTTATGTTGAACGAATTGATCAGATGGTAGTTAAACAGACGACGTATATTGTTGTAGATTTTAACGACTTGGTATCTGTTCCGGTTATTGAAGAAAAATTCAGAGAAAGTGCTGACGAAATTCTTGTTGCGTTCAGAGATGCTATTTATGAAATGTTGAAGGAAAGATACCCAGAATATGCAGAAAAGAACAAACATGACATACGTGCACGTATAGCAAACTTTCCAGACGAACGAAGTCTACGCCAGATTAACTCTGACGTAATAACCAAGATGATAAGTGTCTCTGGTATGGTAGTAAGAGCGTCAGAAGTAAAACCCCTTGCTAAGGAAGTAACTTACAAGTGTCTTGACAAACATATCTCACAGTTTACTCTGCTTGATGGAATGAGCTTGAATGCTTCTGTAAAATGTCAAACTCCAAACTGTAAACATACCAATTTAGCTATAGTAGCTAAAGAAAGCAGATTCATAGATTTTCAAATAGTTAGATTACAGGAGTTGCCTGAGGATCTTCCACCTGGACAATTGCCACACTATGTCAATGTTAGTATGAAGCAAGACTTGGTAGATTATGCACGTCCCGGTGATAGAATTGTTTTGACTGGAATTGTCAGAATTGAGCAGGAACGAATATCCGGAGTAAAGCAATCTGAAAGCGCGCTTTACAGACTACGAATAGATGGCGATAATATTGAATTTATTGGAGGTAAGGGAACTAAAAGTTCAAGACGAACAGAAAGAGAAGAAATTTCTCCAGATGAGGAAAAAATAATCAGAACATTATCAAAAAATCCAGATATTTATGATAGACTGATTTCATCCTTTGCACCACATATTCGTGGACATGAGATATTCAAAGAAGCCATTCTTCTATTGATTGTTGGTTCAACACAACGAGCACTTTCAGATGGCTCAAAAGTTAGAGGAGACATAAACGTTTTTCTTGTTGGGGATCCAGGTACTGCAAAAAGTGAAATGTTAAAGTTCTGTTCAAGAATTGCTCCTAGAGGATTATACACATCGGGAAGAGGTTCCACTGCTGCAGGTCTTACTGCTGCAGTTGTACGTGACACCTCAGGAATTTTCATGTTAGAGGCTGGGGCTGTAGTTCTTGGTGATCAGGGCCTAGTTTGTATAGACGAATTCGACAAAATGAGACCAGAGGATAGAAGCGCTCTACATGAAGTGATGGAGCAGCAATCAGCTAGTATAGCCAAAGGTGGTATAGTTGCAACCCTTAATGCAAGAACCTCAATATTGGCTGCTGCAAACCCTATGTTTGGAAAATATGATCCATTCAAAAATTTAACTGAAAATGTAAATCTTCCAATTCCACTTCTTACAAGATTTGATTTGGTCTTCGTTGTAAGAGATATTCCAACGCCAGAAAAAGATAGGCAGATAGCACAACATATCATAAGTCAGCACGGAACATCTGGAACTGATACCACTTCACTTGTAGATGTAGATATTCTTACAAAATATTTGGCATATGCCAAACGAATTGATCCAGTTCTTACAAAAGAAGCTGAAAGTAAGATAATGGAATTCTATCTTAAAATGAGAAGCATTGAAGGTGAAGATAAAGAAAAAATGGTTACAATAACTCCAAGACAACTAGAAGGGCTAATTAGATTATCTACTGCACGAGCAAGGCTTTTGCTGAAAAATCAAGTTGAAGGAGAGGATGCAGATAGAGCAATTTTCTTGTTCAATGAAATGTTGAATAACTCAGGAGTAGATGTCAACACAGGAAAGGTTGACATTGGCGTGCTACAGGGTCGTCCTCGTAGCGAAGTTTCAAAATTGTCTACGTTTATGGATACTCTGAAATCACTTGAAGGTGAACCCAAGAACCCTGTACCAGAACAAGAATTTGTTGACGAGCTTGTAAAATCAGAGAAATTTAAAGATGAAGACGAAGCTAGAAGGTACATTCGTAAACTGATCAATGAAGCATCTATTTATGAGTCAACACCAGGTCATTATAACACAGTATGAATGTTAAAGAATTATCTCTTGCTCCTAACATAATTAATTTCTTAAAATCAGAAGGTTATACAGAACTTTATCCTCCACAAAAAGATGCCGTCAAAGCGGGAGTTCTTGATGGTAAAAGTGTTCTAGTTTCTGTACCAACTGCAAGTGGAAAGACACTCATTGCAATGCTAGCAGCAATATCCCATCTATCAAAAAATAAATCCAAAGTAATCTATCTAACTCCATTACGAGCACTAGCATCTGAAAAATTTGAAGAATTTAAAAAATTAGAAAAAATCAATGGAAGTAAAATCAAAGTGGCAATATCAACAGGGGATTCTAATTCAACTGATAACAAATTAGATGATGCAGATGTTATAATTCTTACAAATGAAACCATGGATGCGATGATGACATTTCAAAAATCTTGGATTTATGAAATAGGATTAGTGGTTTCTGATGAAATCCACCTAATTGGTGATTCTGGGAGAGGACCTACATTAGAAATGATTCTGACCAGATTGAAAACTGGATATGTTGGAAAAAAACCACAGATAGTAGCATTAAGTGCTACTATATCAAATTCTTCTTTACTTGCAGAATGGTTAGATTGTAAACTAGTTGAAAGTGAATGGCGACCTGTGCCATTATCTGAGGCAGTATACAGTAATCATACTATAACAAATCAAGATCGTGTTGAATCTGAAGGGAATCTTGATAAAAAAAGAGAGACCAGACATAGCAAACCTGCAATCGGTCTAGGATTAGATATCGTAGAAGATGGAGCACAAAGTCTGATATTCACTATGACAAGAGCTAGTTCAGTAGCTACTGCAACTGAAGCTGGAAAATTTGTTGCGGAGAAATTGAAAAAAGATGAACTCGAAAAACTAATTAAAATTTCAAAAACAATACTTCCAAGGGAAACTGAAGATCAAACAAAGTTAGTAAAAAAGTTGGCAGACGCAGTAAAAAATGGCACTGCATTTCATCATGCAGGGCTTGATCAAAGATGCCGCACAATAGTTGAAACGGAATTTAAAAATGGTAATATCAAACTGTTAACTGCAACACCAACTTTAGCTGCAGGTGTAAATCTTCCTGCACGTCGAGTAATAATCTCAAGCGTATTCAGATTTGGTCCAAATGGAAATGCGCCAATTAGTATCTTAGAGTATAAACAGATGTGTGGAAGAGCTGGTAGACCACAATATGATGATGAAGGTGAATCGATAATTGTCGCAAAGGGTTCACCAAATCAGTATCTGGAACATTATGTAGACGGAATTCCAGAATCTCTCGAATCACAAATACTTGAAGAAAGTTCTTTAAGAATTCATTTACTTGGTTTAATTGCTACGTCATCTACTTTTTCTCCAATTTCTGAAGAAAAGATCAACGAATTTTTTTCTCAAACTTTTGGTGGTTTGTCTGATGGAAAGTTAGAAAGTAAAATATCAGCACGCCTAAGAGAGTTAAAAACATATGATATGATCACTGATGAAGATGGTTTCAAACCTACAAAATTCGGTCAGAAAATTTTTTGGTTAAGAATTGATCCCAAGACTGCATTCGATATAACCACTTATCTTGAAGATTATGTTCAAGGAAACAAACATACATTTGGTTTCTTACATATGATTACTAACCTTCCCGAATTTTATCCACAATTTGGTGTCACAGAAAAACTTGAAGAAAAAATGGAAGAGATACATGATAATTTTAAGCATGAAAAATTATATGCAGAACAGAAGCTGGATCACGATTGGACAAAAAGTCTACTAATATTACATCATTGGATTGATGGTATGACTTATTCTACCATGTCTGAAGAGTTTAACGCTGAACCTGGTGATATATTTCAAATACGTCAAAATACGGAACGTTTGGCATACATTATTAGGGAAATTGCTAGGTTTTGGAAAAACCAAGTTCTTGCTGATGAATTAGACACTCTCAGGCAACGAATTAGGCATGGTGTCCCAGAAAAATACCTTGATCTAGTAAAAATCAAAAATGTAGGACGTGTACGAGCAAAAATACTGTACAAATATAATTTTCATGATCGTGTAGATTTGAAAAAAGCGACGCTTGAGAAATTAGCAGCAATAGATAAAATTGGTATGACTATTGCAAAAAGTATCAAGTTACAGATAGAAAAGGTNGGATAATTGGAAGAAAAAATAATCGCGGCGATAATTGTATCAACAATTGCTTTCTTTACGATTTATGCTTTTACTCCTATTTTGATTAAATTCCTAGAAAAGCGAAATCAGACAGTAAAAGATGCTAACAAAATAGGTAATGTTATGATACCACGACCTGGTGGTATCTCCATATTTATTGGGATTGTTGCCTCAGAAATTACACTCTATTTCTTTTTTCCAATTTCAGAGATTTTAGCCATAATCATAACATCAATTCTAGGGTTTTCTGTTGGAATAATAGATGACAGGAAAGTAATGGGTGGTTGGTTTAAGCCGGTTGCACTTGCATTTTGTGCTGCACCAATACTTTTGTTAGGTGTATATGATTCAAATCTAGATTTCCCCCTATTTGGTTCAGTCAAAATACCATCTTTGTATTTAGCATTAGTTGTATTCATGATTCCTATCACTGGTAATACGTTAAATTCCATTGATGTTCTCAATGGAATAGTAAGTGGATTCACTACAATTGCAAGTTTTGCATTAGCAATTTCACTATTTATTCTACAGAATTATGAGATTGGTATAGCTTGTCTATGTTTGGCTTTTGCTTCTCTTGCTTTTTACAAATATCATAAATTTCCAAGTAGGATATTTCCTGGAGATTCTGGTTCAGTAATGTTTGGTGCAACATACGGTGTTATAGCTATAGTTGGTGGCGTAGAAGTAATTGCTGCAATAGCAATTTTACCTGCTATCATAAACTCATTCCTTTTTCTTTCAAGTGTTAAAAAAATTGTTGAACATAGAGAAATAAAAAATCCTACATTACATACTGATGATTTTAAGCTGAAATCTACTGACGATAATCATGCCCCAATTACGCTAGTAAGATTACTTGTTGCCAAAAAACCATTATCAGAAAAACAAATTTGTAATGAAATTTTGAAACTAACAGTATTCTCTGGAGTTTTAGCAATTATTACTGCATTTATGATGAGAGTCGAAATTTAATGGAAATAAAAATTTACAGTTTTATCTTTGCCATGTGGATTTTGATATTAATTGGTGGTGGAATCGTGATAAAACTTGTCGGACCAATTTCATTCAG
>JAANXC010000015.1 GCA_018263495.1 Nitrososphaerota archaeon | reverse complement strand
GGTCCATAAAGTAACACTCCTTTTGGTGCTTCTATTCCTAATTTTTCAAATATCTCTGGATGGCGTAGTGGAAGTTCGATCATTTCCCTAACTTTCTTAATTTCGTCAGTCAAACCACCAATGTCTTCATAAGAAACTTGTGGAACGCCTCTTAACGTCTCACCCTTTTCAGCTATAGTGAAAACGGTTTTTTGTGTTACAAGTACAGCATCAGCATTAGGTGTTACTCCAATTATCTGAAATGTTAGCCTGCCACCAAAATATGGTACCATTACATTATCACCCTTAATCAAAGGCACACTTTCTAATGCATCTGCAAGATATCGTTCATCAATAGGTGGTATGGCTTCTAGTGGTGCCACAATAATTTTTTCTGCTGCAACAGCTTTGATCTTTTTTACTGAAATACTATCTCCGATTGCAATTCCTGAGTTGTTTCGTCCCAACCCATCGATTCTGATAATACCTTTTCCTTCATCTGACGGATAAAGAGGCAAACATTTTGCAACAGTTCTTCGTTTTCCTTTAACTTCAATAACATCTCCAGTTGATGCACTTAACGTATCCATAGAATCATAATCAATTCTTGCTACACCACGCCCAACATCCCGTGTATATGCCTCCAAAACTTTGAGTGAGATCTCATTTTCGCTCATAATTAATCACTTTTTACGTATCGTTTATACCTTTGTCGTTGAATTTCTCCAATTCTATTTTACTTAATCAGAAGCTTAAAATCTGTTGAATTGTCAAAAATTTTCACATTGGGAAAAAGACCTCTTGTTCGAAGACGTGGCCGTGGAAATATGCAGTATAGGGTATCTGCTACAGGAAAGATCGCACCTGCAAAATATCCTAGTTTTGAACTTTCAGAGAATCATGAGGGAGAGATAATTGATCTTGTTCACGAACGAGGTAGAGATGTTCCATTGGCTAAAGTGAGATTTAATGATGGCTCTACTTCATTTATTCCAGCAGTACTTGGTGCTAAGGTAGGTTCACATATTCAGTTTGGATTAAAATCTAAAATTGCTGACGGTAATGTAATAAGCATTCAGAATATTCCTGACGGTACAACTGTATGTAATGTAGAAAAACAATTTGGGGACGGCGGTTCTTTTATGAAATCTGCTGGTACAGATGCCACGGTATTTTCACATGAAGATAAGGGTGTTACACTAAAACTTCCCTCTGGAAAATTTACTACTCTCAATCCAAAAAATAGAGCAATGATAGGAACTTTGTCTGGCGGTGGTGTTGGCGATAGACCATTGATGCGTGCTGGAGTAGCATGGAGACGATTTAGATCAAAAGGTCAAAAATATCCTATTGTTAGAGGTGTAGCACAGGGAGCATATAATCATCCACATGGTGGAGGTAGACATCAACACGTTGGTCAAAGCTCAACTGTTTCACGTAATGCACCACCAGGAGCAAAGGTTGGAAGTATTGCAGCTAGAAAAACTGGAAGAGCAAGAATTAAGGAAAGAAAGAAATAATCTTATTTTATTAAAACTGATTAGCATCTTTATTTTTGTATATGTATGAAACAACAACGTATACGCGTTTTGGTTAGTGGTAAAGTACAAGGAGTTTTTTTTAGACAAGCTCTAAAAGTTGTTGCTAAAAAGAATAATGTGTCAGGTTGGGTTAGAAATCTAAAAGATAGACGTGTGGAAGCAGTACTTGAAGGTGATAGTAAATCTATCAATTCAGTTATTGAATGGACACGTATCGGTCCTGCAAATTCACGTGTGGATGATATTGAAGTGAGCAATGAAGAATTCAAAAATGAATTTTCAACATTTGATGTTTTGTATTAAAATTTGTTAAGATAAAATACGGTAGTAGCTCTGCTGGTTCTAGTCTAGACGAATAGCCCCATTTCAAGGCATACAAGATCCGCCACGTTGACGAGGAAGCGTGAATGTTCGACCTTAGGATTGCTCCCTCCCGGACCTGATCCCTTTCGATCGTTCGGTCTTAGAAATTATCCCTTCGGATAATTCTAGTCCTACAACCACCCGCCTCGGCGTGATTTCATTTCCGCACACCAAGTGGGAATCACCATTCTAGAGATTTACCCAGCAGTTGCTGACCTCTGCGTATAGCCGGTTTCAGAACAGGGCACGGCTAGCACCCCAGTCCTACCTACTACCGTTCATGATTCAACCTAATGTTATATTTGAATTAGATCACTCACTAGTCAAACGTGTTATCATCTTACACACAGAACAAACATTACCACTGCATTCATTACCACAAACTGAACAATTTCGTTTTTCTTTATGATTTGCATTCTTAGCAAATTTGGAAATTTTCAAAACCGAATTGTACATATTATTTTTTATTCCATTATGGTTTGATTCAAGCGAATTCAGAAATTCACGTATCTCTGTTCTTATTCCTTCATCCATATGCGGACATGGTTCTGTTTGAAAAGGAAGGTTATTTGTAAACGCATAAAATACAATTTCAGACTCGTAGATTTCAGATAACGGTTTAATCTTTCTCAGTTTATTTGAAGATGTATCTGGGTGCATCCAACCTATTTTTGTGGTATCTCCAGAAAGTGTGTTTATGAGAAACGTTTGAAGTACATCATCTAAGTTATGGCCAGTTGCAATGACATCTGCGTTAATTGATTTTGCTGCATGATCTAATACTCTTCGCCTAAATGTGCCACAAATTGAACAGGAAGAAAGTTTCTGATCATTTCTCAGTTCTAATGATTCCTCTAATGTCAGATCAAAGAGTTTTTTGTACGAGAAAACTTTATGTTCTATCTTCAATTGTGCACAAAAGCTTTCAACAATTTTTAGTGCCTCATCTCGGTATCCAGGGATTCCCTCATCAATTGTAACAGCGAATAGTCTAAAATTATGAGTTTTTGACATTTTATTTAAAACGTCTAATAATACCAGAGAATCTTTTCCACCAGAAACAGCAACGCAAACAAGTTCATTATTTTTAATCATTTTGTACTTTGAGATTGTTTTCGCTGCTTTGTGTAAAATAGAATTAGAAAAACATTCAGAACACAGCGTTTCTCCAGAGTACTTTCTTGAATAAGTTGCCTGTTTTTGGCATTTATCGCAAATCATATATTTTCTAACCAGTTTTCAGTAATTTAGGTTTTAACGTAATCAAGTTTTATTGTTTTTGTTACCTTAGATTGTAAACCATCCAGACTTTACATAAGATAATGCTATGTTGAGAGCAAATACAATCAAAGTAAAAGCATAGACAGACCACATTATCACATTAATTTTTCGTTCCGAAGCATTTTTCTCAATAATAGTATAGAGAAACTTTCCCCCATCCAGTATAGGCAAGGGAAGCATATTGATGATTCCAATGAAAAATGAAATCATCCATAACCAAAGAAGAAACATCGATATCTGAGGATCCCATTCTATGAAATTGAAAACTGGTTTGTAAGACATTGCATTATCTCTCATGATCCCAATCAGACCTCTATCAGGATCATCAGGTGAAGGCATAATCTCTACGGGTAATTGCATCTGTTGTCCATCTCTCTGAACTGTAACAGTAGCAGTATCACCCGGTTTCAGATCAACCTTTTGAAAATCAAAGGGAGTTATTATTACCACACCGTTTATTCCTGTTATCAAATCGTCTTTTTGTAAACCTGCTTTTTCTGCTCCGCTATCTTCGATAATTGAAATAATGAGTACACCGTCAGGCGCTTCATAAAACCATCCCAAGATAGGTTCTGGTACAACCAATGCAAAAATTGGATTTGTTAGTAATAATGCTCCTAAAGCAAATGCAAAGATTACATTTGAAGTTGCACCTGCTCCTATGACCCTAAGCCTTGATATTTTTTTTGCATTATCAAATTCCTTTTCGTCCGGTTCAACAAACCCAGCAAATAATGCAATAAAAACTGCAAATCCTCCTGTCTTGATCTTTATTTTTTCCAGAGTAGCTACTATACCATGAGCACCTTCATGCATGACAAGAACTATTGGAATAGATAACAGAAAATACAATATAGCAGAAACAGAAGTTAGTGTAACGCCAGGTATCAGTACCGTTAACTCTGCAAATTCAGTTGGTTCTACAAAAAAGTTCGAGAGGTTATTCAGCAGAAACCAGAATGCAAATCCCATCATTAGAAATCCTGCTACAACGCTAACATCTGCAAAAACCCGAATTCCACGTTTGGTTCTAGTTAGCATCTTTGAAAGTGCTGTTTGGACTTGAGTATTTTTGTACGTAAGGCTATAGGGAGTTATTTTAAAACCATGTTTTTCCAGTTTTAGAGTCTTTGCTATACCTAATATTACAACCCAAGCTATCAGGACGTAAATTATTGCATTATCAGTAAGTAGTTCAAGAGCCAAATCGATTGGTACTTTTTTTATTCACGTAAATTTATCGGTTACTGTGAAGCCTGTGATTATAGTATCAACATTTCCTAGTAAGCAATCAGTTACCAGCGTTGCTAAACTGTTAGTAAAGAAAAAATTAGTTGCATGTGTCAATATAACAAAAATTTCGTCTGTTTACACTTGGGAGGAAAAAATTGAAAACCGAGATGAATATCTTGCACTTTTCAAAACTACTAAAAAAAATCAATCAGTACTAAAAAAAGAATTGAAGAAACTTCATCCATATGATGTGCCAGAAATTGCAGAAATTAACGTAGAGTCAATTAACCAACCATATATGAAATGGCTTGTCGATTCTACTAACTAGCTTCTACTGCAAATCTTAGAATTGAGATAATGCCACCAAGCCCAGTGACTCTAAGTCCAGCATCAGTTGTTTCATCTACACTGTATACCTTACTGCCCTTTGCTTCCACATCATTTAGAAAATTGATAATTTCTTGTTCATCATGACTTTGAATTGCTTTCTCTGAAAAAATTAACGAATCTATTGCACCATATTCATTTGCTTTTCTAGTCTCTTCCAAGCCCATTGTAAACTTGCGGCTTTTTTTGTTTGCAAGAAACATCACTTGATCGATAATGTCAGAAACCTTTGCAAGCTTACTATTTGATATTATTTCTTTCATTGATTTTGATTTGGTAAATATATGAATACCATCTTCACCGCTGGAATCTATTCCCTCAATCATTTTGATTTCATGATTTTGCCCAATCTGTGTTTTTGCTAGAAAGTTTACAAATTTCTTTTTTGTTTCACCTGGACCAAAGACTACAAGTTGATAGTTTGCTTTTACAACAGGTACTAATGCTTTTGAAATCTCCTCAAAGAAGTTTTCAATTTTAAAGTTGCTTTTGTACTGTTTTCCGCTTGATCCAGAATATATGTTAGGCACTATGTGTATGTGTGTACCTTTTAGTTTTCCAATACCACAGTCACTAGTATCTATTGCAATTAAGATAAATGTTAGATTATGATCACTAGATGTCACAAGTTTTTTTTCTACAGATGTCCATTTCTTTTTTAGTAGATTAAATGGCTGATCAATTTTTATGATAAATGAATGATGTGAGCCATGAGGAACTGATTCATTGTTAGATTCTTTGATTATTCCACCAACACGTATTCTATCTAATACATTATCTAATGATATCTTTTCAACTTCTAGTGATAGCCTAATCTTAATGCGTTCCCCCTTATCCGGCCTTGCAAAATCTTTTTCCTGTTTAACAACACGAACAGTCTCTCCAACAATTTTATCGCCCTTTTTGATAACCCTTCGAAGAATAATTAGATCGTCAGAATCTTCTGGTACACATGAAATTGAATTTTCATCAATAATTTTAGTAATCATATCTTTTTTTATTAAAAAAAGAACAACATGTTAATTTTCTTGAGTTTTCTTTCGAACATAGTTTTCTACCCAATCAAGGGTAATCACTCCACTTTGTGCCAAGTTTACAAGAGAATTTGATGAGGCTTCACCTGTTACCTTGCCATTATTACGTCTAGTCTGACGCCAATTTAGTTTTGTATTTCCACTCCTAGAGTTATAGATTATTCCTAATACATCTCTTGCATTTACAAATGTAATATCTCGAATTTTCTTTAAAGTCACTTTATCTGCGGCTTCAACGTATATAGAACCAAGATCTTCCTCACGCTCTGGAAAAACTTCCGTGTCATCAGTATAACTTTGCGGAGCGAATGAACTACACGTACTGACCATTATGAATGTCCTAAAACTATCCATTGATGCTGGAGTATCTATTTGTACCATTGTGTTCTAATGTTAACTGTTATTTATCAAGCTTCTTGAAAGATTCATTTAGTATTTTTTTAAAGATAATATGCAGGCGTTGATGAGCTTATCCCTTTGATTTGATGATGAGGATCTTGAGTTCTGAGCCTGCATAATCCTTTCTGCAATTATATGGATAACAAATTAACCAAAATCAACGTCACGTTTTTGTGACTGCTCTTCATTCTTTCTTGCAGATTCTCTATATTTGTCATCATGATTTTGGCGTCCATGACCACATTTTACACATCCAACCTTTTGACCATTTGGATTTTTTTCAAAATCGTTACATCCACAAAAGCATGCCATATTAAAATTAACCTATATGTTGTATATTTTCATTGGCATTGCAGTGTCAGTTTTTTTGGCAGCATTCTCCTTCAGGAATTTTGTGATCGTGCGGACATTTTCGTGGATGATTCAGCATAGTGCATAAGGCATCCGTAAACTGCTTGTTCATATGATGTTCAATTCCACATACCATTTCCTCATCAATCTCTACCTTAAGTGCACTATCCATTAAAACTTCAAGCAATCTACTATTTCTCATCATACTTGAACCGACTCTTTCACCACCTTCAGTAAGAGAAACTCCAGCTTTATTATATTCCACAAGTTGTTGACCATTTAATTTTTTTAACATTTGAACAACACTTGGCTGTCTTACGTTGAGCATTTTTGCAATTGTACTGATTTTTACTGGTTCCTTTCTTTCTTTTATATGCCAAATTGCCTTCAGATACATCTCAACATGTTCTGCATCAGCAGTTCCCACAAAAAGAACTTCATCACTAGACGGATCCATCACTTTACCTTCGATACATCTTTTAATAAATATTCAAAATATTCTCTTGCAAAACCAGATAGCTCAGCATGATCTGTACATATTGCTATAATTTCAGAGGCATTTGAATGACTAATTTCCGGACCAAGCAATATTACA
>JAANXC010000014.1 GCA_018263495.1 Nitrososphaerota archaeon | reverse complement strand
TGTGCTCTTCCGATCTAGGTATTGATCCAATAATTTTATCTGGAATCAAAGTTGGACTTGCCCTAGTTTTGATTTTCATATGGGTTTTCGCACTAACAAAAATTAAGAATTGGGTCTTTAAATCACAAGTAAAATCTTAGATTTAGCTATTCTTCCATTCAGTTTGTTTTTTATCATATTCATTACGTGAATATTTTGGTTTTGCCGGCACACCTATAACCACAGTATCTGGTGGAACATCTTTGGTAACTACAGCACCCATTCCAACCACGCTATTTTTACCAATAGTTACACCAGCCTTAATGACTGCCTTACTACCAATTATTGCATTATCCTCAATTATTACACCAGATAATTTCCCGCTTGGAGGGTAAGGATCATTTGTCAGTGCAACACTGGGTCCAATGAATACATTTTTCCCAATCCTAGAAAGAGGTGGAATGTAAACTAATCCCTCAATGAGTGTATTGTCTCCAATCTTTACATCATAATCAATATGTGCTAAGGAACCAATTTTGACATTGTTTCCAATTTCAACATCATCACCAACATAAGCAAAATGCCAGATTTTGACATTTTTGCCAATCTTTGCTTTGTCAGAAATATAGTTAGTAACCAAAATACCTCACAGATGCCATGGTAATGCTTGCGTTATAATTTTCTCTGGTAATTCCTTAGTGTTTCTTTTTAGAAATTCAATATCTTGTTTTTTGTCTCTTAACTCATCAGGTAACATTATAGGAATTTCATCTATTATTGGAAAAAATCTAGAACATTTTTTACAGTACAAAGCTCCCTCAGTTATTTTTTCCCCATCTAATTTATTCTCAAAAAGTTCTAAGGGATGATGTTTGTCTATAGGACATGCAAGTATCTCTAATAATTTTCTGTTCATCTTAGATCAAGATAAATTGGAGTGCCCCTCTGGCTCGATAAAAGTGCAGCTTCCGCAACTTTTGTAACATTTACAGCCTGTTCCGGTTTTACTAAAAGATCGTTTTTACCCTCTATTGCATCTATGAAATTTTTTATTTCTAATGATAGTGGTTCAGCTTTTTCATTTTTTGGGTTTTCTGTACCATTATCTGTCTCAATTCGAATTTCTTGAGTTATAAAATCAGAAAATATTCTTGCTTCGGTGCAAACAGCATTAAAATTTCTCACACGTATTGGAGTAATCCAATTAGAGGAAATTGTTGCAGTTTTATTATCTTTGAAGCCAAGCGTTATGGTAGCAAAATCCTCGTGTTCATGATTAATCTTGCCTGCAATTGCAAAGACAACTTCTGGTGTATCATCAAACAACCACATTGCTGTATCGATATCATGAACTGATGTATCGTAAATGACCCCAACATCCTTAATATGCTGTGGCATCCTATGTTCACGATAAAATTCAAGTCTGATTAAATCGCCGTATTTTTGTGATTTAATAAAATCTTTTACAGAAGCGACAGCTGGGTTAAATCTTTCTATATATCCACAAGTGAGTATGACATTATTTCTTTTTGCAAGACCAATAAGATTTTGACCGTCTTCAGATAGATACGTCATTGGTTTTTCTACGAAAACATGTTTTTTGTTTTCAATTAATCTTGTAGTAATATCTGAATGTGTGAATGTTGGTGTACAAACTAATGCTGCATCAAATTCCTCTTGTTCCAATAAACTTTCAAACGAATCATAAAAATTAACAGAATATTTCTTCCCAAATTCTTCTGCACGCTCTGAGTTTGCGTCGCATACTGCAGAAAGCACCCCAAATTTTGAAAGCACTCTTGAATGATTTTTTCCCCATCCTCCAACTCCTATCTGAACAACTTTCAATTAATACACCACAGTTAACCAGTGAGAATAATTTTCGCTTTTATTCATTACGATGTCTGAATAAGTAGCCATAAACAATTTAGTTATATTTCCAACTTTTCCTGCACCTATCTTCTTTTTATCTATTTTAATGACTGGGGTAATTTCTGCAGCTGTACCAGAAAGGAAAATCTCATCAGCCATTTTTAATTCTTTTTTACTAACTTTTTGTGTTTTAATTTTTAACTTCATATCTTTAGCTAAAGTGATAATTGATCTTCGTGTAATTCCATCTAGTGCGGATGAGCTAAGTGATGGAGTTACCAACTTGTTATTTTTTACCAGAAATATGTTTTCGCCTGGTGCTTCACTTACATTTCCAGACTGATCTAATAGAATTGCTTCGTCAAAACCTCTTTGTTTTGCATCCTGTGTTGCTAAAATAGAATTTAGATAATTACCGCCCATCTTTGCTTGCGTAGGTGTTGACATATCACTAAATTTTCTCCATTTTGAAATTGTTGCGGTTATACCATTTTTATTGAATAGATCACCGAACGGAAAAGCAAAGATGGCGGTATGCGTTGGTGCTTTTTGAGTTACGTGAAAATTAATCCCATACTGACCTACAAAATAAAACGGCCTAATGTAACATGATTTTTTGATTTTGTTTTTCTTGCACAGATCTATTACAGCATTTTCTATTTGTCTATCAGAAAAATTTAATTTGATATTGTAAAATTTCCCTGAATTCCTAAATCGCTTAACATGATCTTTTAATCTAAAAACATGCAGGTTTTTTGAGTTCCAATATGCCCTAATTCCTTCGAATATCGACGTACCATAATGTATTGCATGCGTGGTGACTGGAACTTTGGCCATATTCACAGGTACGAGTTTCCCATCAAACCAAATGTATTTTGAGAGAGGAAATTTCACAAAAATTTGAACAGTAGTCTATAATTAATCTATTTTGAATTATAGCCTTCTTTCGGAAATTTCATTCCAGCTACTCTGGTAGTCATGTCTTCTTCAGAAGCAAATTTTTTGACTGTTTCCCAATTTTCGTTGATTATTTTAGCCACACTTGAGGGCACAAATTTTTCCCATGATGATTTATCACCTTGGGTTGCTGCATACATTTCATTTTTTACCGATGTTGCAGATATTGACTTTCTAGTTCCCACTTTTGGATTTAATCTGTATAATTTTAGCATGAGACCCTCTGCCTTGTCCCCAGTATATGTAAAGTAATCATCCTCAATTTCCTGCAGGATTTGTTTTCTTAATGACCATGACTTTGGTGAAATGAGTGGCGGAAAATATTTTTTGAATGGTGCAAAGAATGTATAGTTTGACGAAACTGTCACTGAGTCACCAAATACTGATTCAATCATTTTTTTTCTAGTTTCAAAGCTAAATGGAAAACTTTTGCTGTTGATCTCTTTTTCACCATTTAAAAAACGTACAGGCATTACAACTACTTTGTTTTCTTTTTTTTGCTCTTCAATAATCTCAACGTGAGCATTTGTCATTGGATTCAAATGTGCAAGATAGATACAAATCGTCAATCATGCATTATTAATTATAGTCATATTTCAATGATTGATTTGTCATGGGAACGATGGGAGTTGAACCCATGATCTCCAGCACCCGAGGCTGGCAGTATACCAAGCTAACCTACGTTCCCAAAAGTAGATTAAATTCAGCAGTATTATTTTTTTAGTTATTTTAGCCGTATGATTCAAACTTTACGGAAAAGTTTCCGTCTTTGGATTTGTCTTTTTCTTTTTCTAATAGAAATCCAAGTGGACGTACATAATTCAAAACACCATCAACTGTTCCCTGCCAACCACAAACGTAAAAAATTGTATTTTGCGGAGTTATTTTTTCCCCAACTAGTTCTTCAAGAGGTGATCTGCCACTATCAGTTGGTTTTAAAAATTGTTCAACCCTTCCTGTTTGACCGGTCCATGACCTATTGAACCATTCTTGAGGTCTGCTAATCGCGGCTCTGTATTTGAAGTTCCATTTGTCAGGACCTCTGTCTATACTTTCTTGATCCAGAGCAGTCAACTCATCCTTATAGCTTAATTCGTCAACATAGCTAGAACCATGTAAGCAGATAAGCTGTCTATGATCACCTACTGCATGAAGATGTCTAGCAAATGCCATGAATGGTGCAATTCCAGTTCCACCACTTACACAAACAATTCTTCTGTTATCCTTGCTGCCATCCGCTAACTTTTCACTAATTTGTAGAGCAGTACCAGTTGGTGGAATCCATGACACTTCACTACCCTCACCTGAGTTGAATAACGCAGTTGTTACACGACCTGGTAGTGGCTTTCTAACCCACCTAATTACCAATTCTATGAATTTTTTATTTTCAGGGTGTGAAGCGATCGAGTATGCTCTTCGAATAAGCTTATTGTCTTCACTAGGTATGGGCATACCAAGAGTAATGAACTGACCCGTCTCATAATCTGGAATTATACCATCTTCCGGAACAAGCCTAAAAACTGCTAAATCCTCTTTCATTAATTGAACGTATGTCAAAGTAGCCTTTTTGTCAATAGCCATATCCGTTAGATCCGACATTAGTGGTTAATAAGTTTCACAAAAATAAGTTATGCCTAATTTGATTTTTTTATAATATTACAAAAAATAGAATTTGGAATGATAAATGTTAAAATTTAGCCAGACTTAGTTAATTTTTGTGTCCGACAAGAAAGAAGAATCAGAACCATCAACACTTTCAGAAGCTCAGGCGGAAGAAGCTGTAGCAAAAGCAGAATTCGAAGCGGCAAAGGAAGAAGCACAACAAGCAAAACCTGATGATGGCACACTTAGATCAACAACAATTTCAGATGCAGTGGCCGCATCGGAAGCGGTAGCGGCAACAGAAGCAGCATATGAAGCGGCAAAGGAAAAAGCAAAAGCGGCAAGGGCAACATCTGAAGCTGTTTGGAAGGCAGAATATGAAGCGGCAAAGGCTGAAGCTGGAGAAGCAAGACCGACAGGACAATTTTCTGATAAACGCAAACAGGATCGTATATTTCGAAGAGAAATGGGGGAACCAGAATTTTTCTTAATGGACACTGGACCAGTAAAATCTATTCTTACGGGAGATGAAATAGAAGAGATTACTAGAAAAGTGCAGACTCCAAAAGATCAAACACCACAATACAATCCAGAAAATGTACTTAGCCCTGAATTTGGTGGAGGCTCGAATTATGAAACTGGTCTAACAGATTTAATTGAAGATGCTAAACAGAAACTGGATAGACTTTTGAACGATCCTGAAGCCACTCAGCAGGAAATTGAACTGGCTAAACTTGACCTAAAGAAATTAAATTATTTGTATGACAACTATAACATGGGAATGAATGTTTTCAGAACTGCAAAAGGCGGTAGAGATACACTTCGAGAATAAAAGGTAACATGAATTGACTGAAAATAATTTTCAAATCATGAATGCAAGAATTACTTTTAAGAATATTCCGCTTCATAAATTAACAAATTTTTCATTCAAAGATGTTACTGCTGCATGCAAATCTTTTATAGAAAATGCTGATGTGTCGGAATGTGTAATTATTCAGACTGCTAGTAGGGTTGAAGTTTTTACTGTCGGTGGTATACAAGCGGGAGAAATACCTGATGCGAGACGAAACTTCGAAACTGACGGATCTCCGGCAAAGATGCAAGGAAAAAAACTTGATGTAAGTAAGATCTTATCAACTTGGTCATCGCTAGTAGAACTAAACCAATTTGATCTTGATCACTGGGACCAAACTCTAGAGATTTACAAAGACGCTGATGTTTATGATCATCTTCTAAGACTAGCGTCTGGTTTGGACTCGCTAGTTGTAGGAAAAGAAGAAATTGTTGAAGAGATAAAAAAATCTATATCAATTGCAAAAGAAGCTAAAACTTCTGGTAAAATATTGGATAAATTGTTTGATACCATTTTACATGTTGCAGCAAATATTAGAAACACTACCAAAATTGGTAAAGAAGTAATATCAATTGGAGATATGTCCGTGAAACTTGCTGAAGAAGCCATGGATAATGTTGGTTCGAAGAAAATTCTGCTTATAGGTACGGGTGAAACAGCTGGCATGGTTGCTAAAACTCTTAATAAAAATAATTATGCATTTGAGGTTACCAGTATGACAATTGAACGAGCCACTGGTTTTTCTAAAATATTAGGCGGAAAACCTATAGAATTTAATGATGCTATGTTAGGTTTTGACAAATTTGACATTATCTTTGTTGCAACCACTGCTGATGCTTTCCTAATTACTTTTAAGAAAATTGAGAAAATTATGAATAATAAAAAGAAAGGGACGTTGATAATGGATTTATCAGAGCCGAGAACAGTTGATGAACAAATAGCTACTATTAAAAAAATAAAACTAGTAAATCCATCTCAAATTAATGAGATGTTAGAAGAAAATACAAAGAAAAGAAATAATGCAGCTTCTGCTGCAGAAGAAATGGTTCATCCAGAAATTCCAATTATTGAGGCAACGATGAAGCGTGTTGTTTAGAATTCTTAGTTAGGGCATAGTTAGAAATCAATTAGAAATCCTAAAAGGTATAAACACATGCTGGTTTTCATTGGGCCGGTCGTTCAGCCTGGTAGGATGCGCCCATGGCATGGGTGAGGTCAAGGGTTCAAATCCCTTCCGGTCCACCATATCCTTTACGTAGGCAATATGCTCTAAGATATTGTAATGCGCCTAAAGCACAGGATTCAACCACCTGTTGTTTTGCCCTTTCTGCAGTGCCAGAAAGAAAAATTTCGTCTACTAGTAATTCAAGGGCCGGCATTGCATTTACATCACCTCTATTAGCTAACACCAAAGCTGAAAATGCCTTGACGTTTTTATTTTCTGAACCTAGTGCGTCAATCAAAAATTCAGATATATCATTTTTGTTAAGGAAAAGAGAGCTAAATGCTTCACCCCTTACTTCTATTTCCGAATCATCAAGTTTTGATATTATTTTGTTGACAGTTTCTTGATCGCTGGATTGGCTTAAAGATTCTAAAACTCTGATTTTATCTTTCTTTGAGCCAGAATCTAGAATTTGATAAATTCTAGCAGATTCGTTCATTAACAAGAAAGTAATTGCAAAGTATGTAAAAATTTCAATTAATGATTGTTTTACCAGATCAACAATTTTAGGTTTAAATTATACCAAATCATAATTGCCCTATGTCAAACGACGCAAATGAAGCAAATACTGCAACTGTAACTACTGAACCAACTCAAACAACAAAGCGACCCGAGTCTTCTGGACCAAGAGAT
>JAANXC010000013.1 GCA_018263495.1 Nitrososphaerota archaeon | reverse complement strand
TTTTTAAATAGTTAATAATTTCATTCAAACCATATACACCCAGTCCAGAATTACTGTTGATTTGCTTGAACAGTTTTTCAACAATTTGTTTTTCTTCGACCAATCTGAAATTAGAAAGAATGTCTGCTGATTTATCAAAAGCTTCTCTTATTCCTTCTGAGCCAGCATATGATGCATCTATAGTTGAGATAATCATATCCTGCAATCTATATTCTAAATAATTATCATTAACAAATTCTTCTTTTGTAGGTCCAGGACCAGAAATAATCAGACCTTTAATTGGATAAATGTCAATAAAATATTCTCGTGTAATTTGTGCTATCCTATTAAAATAATAAGTAAGTTCCATCTCTCTTAATTTTTGAAATCTTTTTGCCGATTGGCCTCCTTGTCTATGTTTACCCGCAACACCAGAGCTTGTTTCCTTCAAAACTTGAACTTTATCTCCATATAAGATTCCCCAACCTGCATCTTTAGCGTCAATTGCTAAAAACCCAATTAAGTTGTCATCCTTTAACATATCTTTTAAGATATCAACATGAAAATGATCATCACATCTGTACAGGAATGTTTTTAGGTCTTTTGGTGGATCAATTTCAAATACTTTTACTATTTCACTACCTAGAGGTCCACCTTCTTCCCTTGGAAGTGCACCACAAAATATTACTAATCCTCTTTCAGGAGTTTTTTTGTATAATTTTAATCGCTGAAGAACTTTTGATAATGAATCAACAACATGTGTTCGAGTAACATCAGATTTTATATTATCTGCGGTACCCTGTTCTTCCCGTAGATTTGTTATTACTTCATGTAGCTGTTTGCCTTTTGGAATGTAGACAGTTATCAATTCAGTTCCACGTCCCGTGAATTTTGAAAGTTCCTGTAACGTTTTTCTTATCTTGTAAAGCTTAACAGAATCTTGTTTTTGTATTTCTATTTTTGGCAATTATATCTATTTTTAAATTGTTAGTATTAAGGTAAATATTTTTGATAAATCATTTATAGAATTTAGTCATATTTTATGATCGGTGTTAGATTAGATCTAAATTATTTCTAAAATATGTTATCGTGATAACTTAAATATCGATTTTAGTGCAGTGATATTATGTCATTTTTAGTCCAAACAACCAAGTTTATCAATACTGTTCCAAAAGTTGCATTGGCTATTCTTGCTTCAGTATTTGTTATTGGATTGTTTATTGTTGGGTTCGATCAAGGTCATATTTTTAGTATAATATATGGCGAATCATCTTTTACCGAACAATTTCTGCATGAACTTACTCATGATATGAGGCATGCAGCAGGATTTCCTTGTCATTAATTCAAGTTGAATTGATTTTTAATAGTTATTTGGATAAAGTAATACTTTTGAATTATTCTCATTAATAGAAATATCTGCTTTTTTAATCCTACTGCGGTACATCTTAATTTTTTTACCATCATCTGTAATTTTGAACCTTTGAATTTCTACTAAAGATAATTTTTCCAGATTTGTTAGTGCTTTGTAAGTGCTTGATAACGAAATCTGTAATTCATTAGCTATTTCTACTGCATCTTTTTCAACATTTACAATCGAAAATAATACTGCGTGTGAACAAGTAGTTGTAAGCGCTTCTATAACACGCTGATTAATATCATATTCATCAAGTTCCAGCAGCGTTGGTTTTGGAAGTATACCTTTCATAATAATTAGTTGGCAGATAGTGAAAGCGTTGGCTCTGGTTTTTTAATGGATATTTCTGCCTTGTTGATTCTACTTCGATAAACCTTGAAGCGTCTTCCTTTTTCTGACAAAATAGTTTTTTCTACTCGTACAAGCGTTAAATTTTCTAAATCTGATAATTTTTTATAAACTGAACTTAGTGGGATTTTTAATGATACAGAAAGGTCAGATGCTGTTTTACCTTTGCGTATAATTGAAAAAAGAATTACTCTTGATTCAGCATCTGCCAAAGCCATAATAACTTTTTGAGTTATATCATATTTTTTTAGTTGTGGAAGAGTAATTTTATGCCTCATCATAATTTGATTTACTAATAATGTATATAGGCATATTGATCATTCTCTATTCTAATAATTTAGAATAGAAGTAATTTGTAATATTTCGTACACGTAATTAAAATTATGTTGTAATGTTTTTTAATTGATTATTTGTATCTGCTTCTTTAATTTCTCTAGCAATACGACGTCCCATACTCATCGGTTCATCAAAAATTAAAGTAGTGTATGGTGAACCATTCATGAAGATGTTTGTTCCAGCTACGATTCTAGCTGAAAATTCAAATGCACTAAACTGTGCATTTTCATCGTATACACCTTCTATACAAAATGGTCCGTTCATTCCAGGCGGAACAAGTTTTGCAGATGCCTTTACAAAATTTTCAGCCATCGTATACACTTCATCTAATAATGATTCTCTCAAAACTAGCGGACTGTTTCCAATTACGTTAAAGGATGGAACCTTTTTTGATTTTAATTGTTGTTCTGATGGAATTCTTCCAAGACCTTCAATATCTGATTCATGTCTTTGATCAACTCCAAAGAATTCTAATTCATTAGTTAATGGTGAGTAAAAGAATTGTAAATAGGCTAAAACCCCTGCTGCATATTCTTGAATGTATAGGGTTTCATCTTTTGAAATTACTCCTTCAGAAATTAATTGATTTCTTTTTGTGTTATAATCTTCTTCATTAGCTGCCATGAAATATCCTTTACCCCCAGCAGCTCCTTGCCTTTTTACAATTACTAATTTTTCAATATCTTTTGGGTCTGTTACTGGTTTTGGCATTGGAAGAGCTGCTTCTCTCATGAGTTTTTCTTTCATTTCTCTATCTGATTCCCATCTAAGAATCCATTTGTTTCCAAAAACTGGTGTGTTAATAGATTCAATCTCTTCAGAGCTCATTTGCGCAATTAATGTTCCATGAGGAATTAATATCGCATCTTGCTGTTTGAGTTTATCTTGTATTTCTTGATTCAATATATCAGAAAATTTTTCAACAATGATTAGTTCATCAATAAACTTGAATCTTCTGTATAATTTTTCACGTTTTTTCTCACAAACAAGAATTGTTTTAAATCCTTCATCTTTTGCACCTTTTAAAACTTGAAGGGCACAGTGTGAACCAAGTGTTGCTACTGATACCAATTGCAATATTACATTATGCACATGCACATATGAAACTATGTATCAGAACGTGTGGCTGATATATATGAAAATACGCTATCAATTAATTCAATTGTAATATCTTGTTTAATATCTTCAGGCACAGTTTTTAATATAAAATCTACCATTGAGATGTTTTTTGGTAATTGATTAGTATTTTGTTGCATTGAAAAAACAGTAATTGCGCTAGCAATATGAGCAATTGCTTTTTCTTTTATATTCAATGTATTAATTCAATATTAATTGTAAATAAGTAAAAATTTTTAATGGTTATTAAATAATGTGGAAAAATAATGGAACTAATTTATAGTAGTGTCACACCGATCGATTATTGCAAATTTCAACAACATCAACTACAATTAAGGATGATGTAAGAAAGCAGATTTACCTACAAATCTTATCTGATCAATTTTGTGTTGGGATAATTTCTTCAATTATTGATAATCCTAAAACTGCTGTCGAAATTGCTAAAGCGACAAATATTCCTATTAGCACGGTTTACCGAAGATTGCAATTTCTTCAGGAAAATAAAATGCTGAAAATTTCAGGTGGCTTAAACAAGGATGGGAAATATTTTGTGTATCTAAGTAAATTAAAAACAATCTCAACCTTCTTTGATGGTTCAAATATGTGGGTTTCAGTTACACCAAACCTTAATTTCACAATTAACTAACAAATACTAAAAAAATCATAATAAATACTCAAATTTAAAAAGAGATGCAATGGTTGAAACTGAATTAGGTGAATGGCGTAGAAGTCATTATTCAAAAGACTTAGACGCATCTATGGAAGGTTCAGATGTAACAATAATGGGTTGGATTTCCAGCATAAGAGGCCATGGTAACATTACATTTCTAACACTTGTAGACAAAATGGGATCGATTCAGGTTGTTGCAAAAAAGGGTTCAAGTCCAGATGATCTGGTTCAAAGCATATCCAAACTGAAGGAGCATTCTTCTATAGGATTAATTGGAACGGTGAAAACATCTGAAAAGGCACCAAATGGAATAGAAATATCACCAAAAGATCTTAGAATATTTTCATCTGTTGAGAAGATTCCGCCATTTGATCCACATGCAAAAACTGTAAAAAATATTGATACACGACTTGAGATTAGAGCAATTGATTTACGTCGTAATACACTGCAACAAGTTTTCAAAGCACGAAGTAATGTACTCAAATCAATACGTCAGTATTTTTATGATCAAAATTTTACTGAAATTAACACACCAAAAATGATCGCCACTGCCACAGAAGGCGGTGCAGCATTGTTTCCAATTTTTTATTACAACAAAGAAGCATTTCTTGCTCAAAGCCCACAGTTGTATAAGGAACAGTTAACGATGAGTTTTGAGAAAGTTTTTGAGATCGCACCAATCTTTCGAGCTGAACCATCCAGAACAAACCGGCATTTGTCTGAGGCAATATCCATCGACTTTGAGGAAGCATATGTTGATTATAACGACGTGATGAGTAGAATTGAGCAAATCATAAAACAAACAATTTTGTCAATGCAGGAGTTTTCTAAAGATAATGATGATGTTGAATTTGCAATTCCTGAGATCTCAGATACTATTCCACAATACACTTATTCTGATTTATTAGAAAAAATTCAAGCTACTGGTGCCAAGAGTCAATGGGGTGATGATTTGTATCCAGCGCAATTAAACAAAATTGGGATAACTGGATTTTACTTTATCAAAGATTGGCCTGTAGGCCCAAAGCCGTTTTACGTCAAAGTAAGCAATGACAATCCTAAGATTTCTGAGTCATTTGATTTAATGTATGGAGACTTGGAGCTTTCTTCTGGTAGTACTAGAATTGCAAAAAAATCTGAGCTTGAAGATAGAATGAAAAACAAGGGCATGAAGATAGATACATTCGGTTATCATCTAGGTGTTTTTGATTATGGTGTTCCACCGCATGCGGGATGTGGAATTGGTCTTGAAAGATTAATGATGGCACTGACCGGTATAGACAATATTCGCGACACAACATTTTATCCTAGGGATGTTGATAGGTTAACACCATAGGTGAAAAATTTGGTTAATGAGGAAGAGATTTCTGAAGTTGCAAAATTAATGAAAATTAATCTTGAAGATCATAGTGATCATGTTAAAAGAGTGCAAAAAATGCTTGAATATTTTGATATTCTAGATGATGCCAATGTTGAATCTGAAGAAATAATTGTTCAAGAAACTGATTTAGGTAAACTGAGGGACGATAAATACAATCAATATGATAAAAATTTATTGAAATTTCTGAAGAGCTATCAGGAAAAATACGTAAAGGCTCCAAAGTTGAATTAAGTTGGATTTAGGAATTTCTGCATTAAATTATATAAACAGCATAAAGAATGGTGAATTTACTGTAGAAGAATTTACTTTAAAATCACTTGAGCGAATCAGTCAGGTCGATGGAAAACTTCATGCATTCTTACGAGTTAATGATCTAGCAATAAAAAATGCACGAGAGATTGATACTAAAATAAAATCGAATCAAAACGTTGGGAAATGTTATGGAATGCCTGTATCTATTAAAGATAATATCTGCATAGAAGGTTCAAAAACTACATGTGCATCAAAAGTTTTGGAAAATTTTATTGCACCATATACCTCTACCGTAATTAATAAACTAAATTCTGAAGATGCAATAATAATCGGGAAAACAAATCTTGATGAGTTTGCAATGGGTCTTAGCACAGAATTTAGTGCATATGGACCTAGTAGAAATCCATGGAATGCAGATTATGTTCCAGGCGGTTCGTCTGGTGGAAGCGGAGTATCAGTTTCTGCAAACGAATGCATTGCATCATTAGGTTCAGATACAGGTGGTTCAATTAGAAATCCAGCAAGCTTTTGTTCTGTGGTTGGATTAAAACCAACATATGGGTTAGTAAGTCGTTATGGTCTTATTTCGTATGCTAATAGCATTGAACAAATAGGACCTATGACAAAAACTGTAGAAGATTCTGCATTCTTATTAAACATAATTTCTGGAATTGATTCTAACGATAATACAACAGTTGATAACAAAAATCAAGATTATCTAAATAATATTGATGCTGGTATAAACGGGAAAAAAATTGGAATAGTAACGGAAATGACAAATCCTGATGGGCTTAGTACTGATGTACTAGATGCAACCAATGATGCGATTAAAACATTTGAAAAGCTTGGAGCAAACTGTGAGCAGATATCATTAGAAATGGTTCGTTATGCGGTTGCTGCATATTATACTATAACATCAACAGAAGCGGGAAGTAATCTCGCAAGATATGACAACATAAGATATGGATATGAATTCGATTCATCAGGGTTTGAATTTAATTCATACATATCACAAGCGAGAAGCAAATTTGGTCCTGAAGTTATAAGAAGAATGATCCTTGGTGGCTTTGTACCATCTGCTGGGCATGCAGGAAAATATTTTTCAAAGGCATTAAAAGTGAAATCTAAACTAACTGCTGAAATAAAACACGTATTTGAAAAATTTGATTATCTAATCTCACCAACGGTTCCTATACAGCCATTCAAATTCGGTGAAAAAATTAATGATCCTGTATCATTTATGATGGTTGATTTTAATACGGTTACCGCCAATCTTACTGGAATTCCAGCAATATCAGTACCATACAAAATTACAAACGGATTACCTATTGGAATTCAAATAATGGCAAATCATGAAGAGGAGCATTCATTGCTGCAGGCTGCGTATGCATTAGAAAAAACTGTAGATTTACCCGAGGTGCCAGCCTAATGTCAAAAATTGGTCTTGAGATACATTGCCAGCTAACAAAGCTTGAAAGCAAGTTGTTTTGTTCATGTAAAGCTGATTACAGGGAGTTTGAACCTAATACAAACATCTGTCCTATTTGTATGGGAATTCCAGGTTCGT
>JAANXC010000012.1 GCA_018263495.1 Nitrososphaerota archaeon | reverse complement strand
ATGTGCCAGAAGGTTTTGAAATAATTGGACATACTGAAAGCTCACGTTCTGCAGCTATTGCAAACAAGCAGAAGACAGTATTCGGAATTCAATTTCACCCTGAAGTAGTACACACAGAAAAAGGAACTGAAATTCTGAAAAATTTTGTTCTAGATGTTTGTTATGCAAATCCAGACTGGACTATGGAAAAATTTGTTGAAAATGCTGTTGAAAATATTTCCAAAGTAGAGGGAAACGTTCTGTGTGGAGTTAGTGGTGGTATTGACTCTACTGTGGCTGCATTATTAATTCACAAGGCAATTGGAAACAGGCTAAAATGTGTTTTCGTTGACAATGGTCTTCTGAGACTAAATGAGGCAGAAGAGATAGAGAATATGTTTAAGAATAATTTTGAGGTTAATTTCACAAAAATAGATGGGCAAGAACAGTTTCTTTCAAAATTAAATGGGGTAATTGATCCGGAAGAAAAAAGGAAGATTGTTGGCAAAGAGTTTGGTGACATATTTACAAAATTTTCCAAGGAAAATGGACAGTTTACCTGGCTTGCTCAGGGAACTCTTTACCCTGATGTGATTGAAAGTGGAGTATCAAAAGGACCTGCATCAGTAATCAAGACACACCACAATGTTGGCGGCTTACCGGAGTTACATCTGAAAGTTTTGGAGCCACTTCGCGATTTGTATAAAGATGAAGTAAGAAAGGTTGCAAAGATTATTGGAGTTCCTCAAGATCTGCTTGTGCGACATCCATTTCCGGGACCAGGTTTAGCTGTACGAATTATCGGCGAAGTCACGAAAAACAAATTGGATATCACAAGAGTGGCAAGTAAGATAGTAGAAGAAGAATTGCAAAATGCAGATTTATACGATAAAGTTTGGCAAGCATATGCTGCGGTGGGAGATGATAAGGCGGTTGGTGTTGTTGGAGATGAAAGAAAATATGGTAATATTGTAATGATTAGAATTGTAGATTCTATAGATGCGATGACTGCAGACTGGACTCGATTACCAAATGAACTCTTAGAGAAGATAAGTAATCGGATCACGAATGAAATTGATGACGTTACTTGGGTATCTTATGTGGTGTCAAGCAAGCCACCTGCTACAATAGAACCACAATAACTATCTATTCAATAAACATGCACCAAACACACCAGCAGAATCACCAAGACTGTTTTTGAGTATTGGAGTTTCAATAGAATCACTAAAAACTTTATCATAAACTGCTTTTTTGCCCTGATCATACAAGAACGGTATGTTTGAAGCACCTCCTCCTAAAACAATAACATTAGGATCTAAAATATCAATTACATTTGCAAGACTAGTACCAAAATTTTCAAGAAATTCCTCTTTCCATTGTTTTGCTTTTTCATCAGAAAGATCTTGTACTATTGATTGCAACGGTTCTTTCTTCCCAGTAAGTTCTAGCCAGCGCTTTTCGAGAGCAGGTCCGCTGATATACGTCTCAACACATCCCTGCTTTCCACAATAACACTCATTTCCATTTGGTCTTAGTGTGTGATGCCCCCATTCTCCAGCAATGTTTGTTTTTCCTTTGTGTAAGGTTCCATTGATGACAATACCCCCTCCAACACCTGTTCCCATTATCACGCCAAAAACAACATCATGCCCTTTGGCAGATCCTAGTAATGATTCCGCAAGGGTAAAACAGTTGGCATCGTTCTCCATTACAATTTGAGACCCCAATGCTTTCTCAATGTCGTTTTTTAATGGCATTCCTATGAGACATTGGGTATTACTATTTTTGACTAATCCTGAATTAGCATCAATAACACCCGGTGTACATATTCCAAATGATGTCTCTTCTCCTGTTTTTGCTTTTAATTCATTGATCAAAGATATGATAGATTTTACAATAGAATCATAACCATTTTCTTGATGTGTTTCGATACGTTTGCGTTGAATTGTATTATATTTTTCATCTAGCAAAATACCTTCTATCTTGGTTCCACCAAGATCGATTCCAATTTTATGCATGAATATAATTAGTTGAGTAAGTTTTGAAGTTTTAGTAGATTTATCCCATTGGTGGCATGCCTGGAGGCGGACCGCCAGCATCTGGACCACCTGAAACTGCAATTACATCATCAATTCTTAGAATCATGCATGCTGCCTCCGTGGCTGATTTTATAATTTGTTCTTTTACCACTAGTGGTTCTACTATATCTAAAGAGAACATATTCCCAATCTTACTTTCCTTTGCATTGATTCCCATTGTTTGTTTACCACTGCTTTGGTTTGCACGCAACGTGATAATAGTGTCAATTGGATCCATTCCAGCGTTTTCTGCTATTGTTAATGGAATTGATTCAAATGCTTCTGCATATTGTTTGATAGCAAGTTGTTCTCTACCTTCAGAATTGCTTGCCCACTCGTTTAACTCAGTTGACAGATATGCTTCCGGTGAACCACCACCAGCCACAATTGATGGTTTTTCAACAACATCTTTGACTACCATCAACGCATCATGTATGGAACGGTCAACTTCATCAACTACTCTTTGTGAACCACCTCGGATGAGAACTGTTACTGAACGAGGATTTTTGCATCCTTCTATGAATACCCACTTGTCTGATTCCACTTTTTTCTGTTGTACAATTTCTGCAGAACCCAAATCACTTGCTGAAATATCATCAAGATTTGTAGAAATCCTTCCACCAGTGGCTTTAGCAAGTTTTGTTAAATCACTTTCTTTTACTCTTCGTACAGCCAAAATTCCATGTTTAGAAAGATAATGTTGTGCAATATCATCAATTCCTTTTTGGCAAATCAGCACATTAGCACCAATTTTATGTATTTTATCTACCATTGATTTTAACATCTGATTTTCTTCTTCTAAGAACTGCTGCATTTGAGTTGGATCAGAAATTCGAATTTCAGCGCTCATCTCAGTCTTCTCTACTTCAAGTGCAGCGTTAACAAGTGCTATTTTGGCTTTCTCAGCCTTTGTTGGCATGCCACTGTGAACAATTTCTTTATCAAGAACTATACCGTTGATTAAACTAGTATCATCAATAGAACCGCCTGCCTTTTTTTCTACTTTGAGATTATCAAGGTCAACAGAATGTTTATCGCCGTTTTTTTCTGCAATTTTTAGAATTGAATCAACAACTAATTTTGATAGAGGTGCACTGTCCTCAGAAACTAGTTTAGATTGCATGCTAGTTTTTGCAATTTTAATTAATGATTCTCGATCATCAGGTTTGACTGTCTTTGCTAGTTTTGCTAATAATTCAAGAGCCTTTTCTGAGGCAGCCTGATATCCATCAATAATAACTGTAGAGTGTACATCTTTTTCAAGAAGCTTTTCTGCTTTTTCTAATAATGCTCCGGCAAAAACAACAGAAGAGGTTGTTCCATCACCCACTTCAGTATCAATGGTTTTGGATATCTCAACCATCATTTTTGCAGCAGGATGTTGTGTATCAATCTCCTTTAGAATTGTAGCACCATCATTTGTAATTGTGACATCTCCTAGTGAATCCACTAACATTTTGTCTAAACCGCGCGGACCCAGACTTGTTTTAACCAGTTCTGCTACCAGTTTTGCGGCAGCAATATTATTTTTCTGCGCATCACGCCCTTTTTGTTGTAGTGCGCTTTCTTTTAGAACTAAAACTGGACCTTGAGGTGTTTGTTGTATTGATGCCATGTATTCAAAAAAAATGGCTAGTCTCCCCTTAATATTCTATTCACGCAAATACGCTTAAGAATGAACGATTTTTCACATCAACCAAGCCTGTACTCAGTATTCGTATGTCTGGTAGTGCTAGAAACGGCAAAAAGAGTGGAATGAGATGTGGTTTTTTGAATTTGCAGCCAGTATCCGCTAATACTGCGTTTAGGTTTTCAAAGTTTTCTGAAACTGTTTCAAAG
>JAANXC010000011.1 GCA_018263495.1 Nitrososphaerota archaeon | reverse complement strand
TTGGTTTCTGATTTTCCCAGATACTTTTTTTCATATTCTTCCAGTTCTTGCTGTCTTGATTTCTTCTTAGGCTCTGGTTTTAGCTTTATCTGCGCAGTTTTTCTGGTTGCCTTTGTTTGTTCAAGTTTTGTTTCCAATTCTGAAATTTTTTGGGTAAGACCTTCCCGCGCAGTTTCCCTAGTTGAGCTTTCACCTATATCACCGTCAGCAGTAAAGGCAAAGCCTCCAGATGCCTGTTCTTCTACTGGTTCATCTTCTTGCTTTGTTTCAGGTTCCGGCTTTTCCGTTCCGCAGCTGGTACAAAACTTTTCATCGGCAGAAATTTCCGAACCACATTCTTCACAAAACAGATTAGGTTTCTCTGATATAGACACGATTCTTGCTTGATAGATTTTGTCTTTCAGGTGAGACTTAACCAAGTTCTCTAGAAAGTCCTTATCAGATATGTAAAGTTCCTTGCCTCTCTCAAGTGTTTCTCTTATGTGCGTAAGTCGATACTTGTCCCCCCTGCCAAGCGCAATTAGCATCTCTACTTGTTCAATCTTAGATAGCAATGATTTACATTTTATTCGCTGAAAATTAAACTTATAACAAAAAATCATACGAATCTGTATGTAATGAAGAGAATTCTTGATGGGATGCAAAAGACTATGATGGCTGTCAAGCCACCCAGATACACAGCCTTGGAAGGCTTACAGAAGGCTGAAACTGCCAGTCCTTTCAAAATATTGATTGGAACTGTACTTTCCGCAAGGACAAGGGATGAGAATACTACCAAGGCGGTAACAGAGCTCTTCAAGGTCTATAACACCCCGCAGAAACTGGCGAAGGCCAAGGCAAAAGATATTGAGAAGATGATAAAGTCGGTTGGATTTTATCATGTAAAATCAAAACGGATAATCGAGGTTGCAAATATCATTCTCACCAAGTATCATGGAAAGGTTCCTGCAGACATAGACAAGCTGGTTGAGATTCCTGGTGTTGGCAGAAAGACAGCTAACTGTGTTCTTGTATATGCGTTTGAAAAGCCAGCAATACCGGTTGATACTCACGTTCATCGGATATCCAACAGACTTGGTTTGGTAGACACAAAAACACCCGAGGAGACAGAGATGGAGTTGAGAAAAAAGATTCCCAAAAAATATTGGCTGCCCATAAACAATACTTTTGTTATGTATGGTCAGAACATCTGCAAGCCAATTTCACCAATGTGTACCGTATGTAAAATTAGAAACAGTTGTAATTATTTTAAAACTAAGAACGCCTCTTAGAAAAAATCAATATGATAACCCCCGCTCCAATAATGCCAGTAACAACAAACGGAAATATCCAAAGTGGGTTTTCGCCATAGTCGGCTGATATGATATTTACAGTGAAGACACCATCTGTTACTGCTGGTGGATCAGTAGAACCCTTCATCCCGTGAACAGAATATGATTTTATTGCAAACGGTGAGATGTCAAGATTTGATAGTACTGTTCGCAAGCCGTTATCAACAGTTAGCCCGCCTTGTTCAGAATATGTAATCTTTGTAGGTTTTCCTGGAGCCCAACCATTTTCGTAAGCTGAATAAAGAAGAACGTATCCTGTTTCTGGAACGTCAGCAGCTATCCAGTATGAGTATCTTGGATGGCTTCCCATTCCAATCTCAAAAAATTTGCCGGCAATCTCTGAATCATAAATGCGTATTGCCGCATCCCCTTCTGGGTTTCCATATAACAAATCATTATGAAACTCTATCTGCCAACTGCTTGCATGCATATTTTCAAACTCCACTATCACCGCATCACTCTTGACTTTGTTGAATTCAAAATAGGGAATTTCTGTTTGGTGAATGAGCAATGATGGATTGCTGGGTTCAAGGTAATCTCCGATCATGGGTTCTTGGGCAAATGCAGGAATTATTGTTAATGTTAGAAAAGCAACAAGTATGTACTTCATGTTTTAGGAAATTTTTGGCAAGGATAAAAATCTAATCTACAAATGGTTTGTCATAGCCCAAGATGACTTTGGCAACTTCTGGTCGTAGAATAAATTCTGATGGTGCTTTTCCTTCTTGAATCAACGAACGTAGTTTGGTGCCACTAACTTGCTCCCTTGATGTCTCATCATGAGGACATACCTTTGGGTTAGTAAATGTAAGACATTTCTCGCAGTAAAAGAATGCGGGAAAGAATATTGGTGCAATCTCAAGATCATTATAATCATCAAATATTTTTTGAGCCGCGAAAGGATCATAAAATTTTCCAACGCCTGCATGATCACGCCCAATGATTATGTGTGTACAGCCATAGTTTTGCCTCATTATAGCATGATGAATTGCTTCTTTGGGTCCAGCATACCTCATTTCTGTATGAAGAGTTCCTAACTTGCATCTATTCTCAGGGTAATAATTTTCAATCATAGTTTCGTACGATTTTATAATCACTTCATCTTTGAAGTCGCCAGATTTTTTCTTTCCAACAAGTGGATTAACGAAAACACCATCTCGCGTAGTTATAGATGTCTTTTGTAGAACCTCATGAGCGACATGTGGTGGATTTCTAGTCTGGAATGCAACAATTTTTTTCCATCCAGACTTTGAGAAGGCCTCTCTTGTCTCTAGAGGAGTCATTCTGAATTTTCTAATCTCTATATCTTCTGGTCTCTTGATATAGTCTATTTTTCCACTCACAAGAAAATCATTCATTGCCAATGTTTTTGCCACACCAGGATGTGAATTGTCATCTGTGCCGTAAACACCTTTTACTGTTTTCTCTTTATCAAAACTGAAAGTCTCTTCCACATTTAATACCGCAACTCCTAATCCATCAGGATTTTTTAATAAAACATTGCCAGAGTCCTTTATTTTTGAGGCAGTTGACTCGTCAACATCCAACACGATTGGAATTGTCCACGGTATGTCATTTGATAGTCTTCCTTTTGAAACGACAGACTCAAAATCTTGCTGAGATAAGAAACCCTCCAATGGACTGAATATTCCGTCAGCAATATTTTCTACATCGTTTGCAAGATCAGCGCTAATTGATATTGATGATAGACCAGAAGGATCGATGTTTGAAAATCTGTTTACTAGGTTTCCACCGTGTGGTTTAGATACTCCAGTACCTTCGGACAAGATTTTTACTTACTGTGATCCATGTGTAGACCACATTCCTTATCGGATTGATTTTCCCACCACCAACGACCTGCTCGTAAATCTTCACCAGGTTTTATTGCTCTCGTACATGGCTCACAACCAATACTAGGAAAGCCTTGATCAATTAATTTATTGTAAGGAATTTCATTTTCTTTGATATATCCCATTGTTTGTTCCCAACTCCAATCAAGAATTGGATTAAGTTTTATCATACTATCATGTTGTTCATCGATCTCAATTTTTGCGGATGTTTGTCTGTTTTGAGTCTGATCACTTCTAAGACCAGTAATCCAACCGTCCAATGTAGACAACATTTTGTTCAAAGGATGTACCTTTCTTACACCACAACATAATTTTCTATTTTCAGCACTCTCATAGAACAGATTCATGCCGTGAGTTTGTACCATCTCAATTACTTCGGTTGCATCAGGAAAAGTGATTTCAATTTTAGTATTGTATTTTTTTCTTATTTCATCCATAACGTCGTATGTTTCCTGATTTATTCTTCCTGTGTCTAATGAAAAAACTCTGGCTTCTGGATTAATTTTTGATAACATGTGAATTACACATACATCCTCAGCGCCAAAACTTGATGCCAACGCAAGTTTAGGATGAATATTATCCAAACCCCATTGCAGTACCTCCTCAGGAGTTTTTAATTTATCATTTAACTCAGAAATTTGTTCTGTGGTAAATTTTGACATAAAAATCATTTTTTGGTTTGTTTTATAATCATTACTGATATCAATCAATGACAATTCTAAAATTACAAACAACTAGTGATATTACATGAAAAATGAGGTTTTAGTTATAGTATTCCCATCTATATTTTCTAAAAATAAGGTCAGTTTCCTTATAACAAATATTAAAAAAATCCTCAAAATACAAAACCAAAAATTTCGTAAAATAAGAAAAGAAGGTGATGTAATAATAGTTGAAGCAGATGATCCAGTTTTTGCATCATCAGCCATCAACACATTATTTGGAATAAAAGGAGTGGCTATTGCAAAACGAGTCAACAATAATTTTGAATCGATTGTGAATGGTGTATCAAAGGCTGCTGCAGATATTTTTCTTAAAGGCGAAAGATTTCTTTTGCAAATAGATGGGTATGTCAAGGGATTTACAACTAAGGACATTGAACTTGCAGCTACTTCGTCTCTAATAGAAAAGACTGCGGGAATGGGAATCAAACCTGGTACTAGTAAAAAATATGATAGAAAGCTTTACGTCTATTTGACAAAACTAAATGCCTACATTTGTATTTATTATGATAACGGACTCGGAGGAATTCCCAACAACTCACAAAATAAGGAAATGGTCTGTTGTATTTTTGATGAATTGTCAGCGGTCTCGTGTATTGAAACAATAAAACAGGGATTTGATGTAAAGATCATAGTTTGTTATAGCAAAGATTCAGAGTTGTTACATTTGGTTAGAATGGTTAATCAGATAATTCATAGAACAGTTAAACCGAAAATAAATTTGGAGTTTTATAAAATACCTGTTAATAAAAAACTAGCATCACTATTACTAGCAGAAATTACAACTAAAGTGTTAGTACGAATAGCAACTACAAGCAGTACCAAAAGAATTTCTTTAGGTCTATCTCCACTAATTCATCCAGTTGATTTTGTTGAGAGCTTGCTCAAACAAGTATACAATAAGAATTTGATTCCATATTTTCCTTTATCTGGTTTAGATGATAATGTGTTTGAAAGTGCTAGAGAGATTGGTCTAGAAAAATATCTAAACAGAATTAAAAAACTAGGCAGCTCAAGATTTTATGATTCCAAGCAGCCTGCAAAAAAAATTGAAAAAATTGTTGAAGAATCCATCACGAGTAAAAAGACTGTCTCAGTTAATGTGGGACAAAATAACGTTCATGAGATCTTGGATGAAGTAAGATCAAATAATTGAAGATTTATGAAAAAAATAGGTCAGTTTATCTATCCTTGGGGAAACGGGCATTACACACGTATGATGAGGCTTGATGAGGTACTACCGAAATACCTCAATGAGGAGTTTGATACTCATTATTTTAGCAAGGGAGAAATTTACAAAAAACTGCTTGAAAAGTTTCCAGATAAACAAAAGAATGTACATGAAGTTTTAATGCCAACCCCCATAGATGGGAAGGTTGGTCCGAGTGTTTCGTTATCCTTACTTAACATACTTTTTCCGGTAGAAGATAACCACTCGTTAGTAAATCAAGTTAAAAACTACATGAAGAAAGAGAGAGAATTCTATGACAAGGAAAAATTTGATGTTGTAAT
>JAANXC010000010.1 GCA_018263495.1 Nitrososphaerota archaeon | reverse complement strand
ATTCATGACAGGTTTCAACCAATTCTATTATTCGTTTAGTCCAGCAATAGCTGACTATGAAAGGGAGAATCCTACATTCAAAGAAGCTGTCAAATTGACATTAACCCCCCTGTTGGCATCACTGACATTATTGCAGTATGCTGACATTGACTCTGAATCTGAGATGCTTGGATATGGAATCGGTGTCATATTGCTAAACATTGGAATGTACTTTGTTGCACCAGCTGTTTTGATTATGACGATTAAGAAAAGAATTTAGTTAAATAATTAAAACTGCAGCGGCAAAAACAGTAGTCCATTTACCATCTTTATTTCCTTTCGCAGATTGTGTGACATTTTTTGTTTTGTATATTTGCCCAGATATAGTCCATTGTTGACGCTTTTCATCCCAGCTTTTATCAATATCAAATGGAATTCCTAGAGAAGATGCCAACATTTGTGCGGCTATGTCTTCTGCATAATCACCAGACTCCCTCTCATTTTTTCCAAATGTGTCATATTCAGAAAGATATCCATATTTTGTTCTGTCTGTTGGTTGTGCGATGCCCACAGATGCAGAAACCAGTCTGTTGGGTTCATTAGTTTGATTTCTAGAATAAATTGTAAATAGAATCTGTCCTGGTTTTATCAGTTTTAGACCATCCTTACGAGGAATTAGTTTTGCATTTGGTGGAAAAATACTGGAGATTAACACGATATTGGTTCCAGCAATACCAGCTTGTCGCAGGGCAAATTCAAAACTTGTTAATTTATCATCTGCAATACCAACTCCCTTTGTAAGAAACAATTTCTTAGCGACTAAATCTAACAATTCAAATTTTTTTCAATCATTTCCTATAATTAAGAATTTCATTCCGTTAATTAAATTAGAAAATACATAAAATAACAAGATTTTACTTCTTTTTTCTGCTATCCCGTACTTTGGCTTTTTGCGTCACCAAAACCCATACTACAAATCCACCTAGGCATAAATTAATCACACCAAGAAGGGTGATGTAAACTGTTTGTATTCCTTCTGCAATTACTAGTCCAACAAAAATTCCCATACCAGCAGTTCCGAAAAACAAAGCAATCAAAACCTTTAGTCTTTTAGGCTGAACGTATTTCATCGAAATTTTTCATATTTCTGATTATTAAAGTGATTTGATATGATCTATGGTTTTGAGAACATTTTAAATCACCATAATCCTTGCGTACGTCATGCCAATGTAGCTCAGCCTGGCTAGAGCAGCTGATTTGTAATCAGCAGGTCGCGAGTCCAAATCTCGTCATTGGCTTTATCTAAATTTACAATCTCGTACGTATTGATACTGACAAGCGTTTATTAGACGTAATCAAAGGTTGGAAACCATAAGGAAATATGACGAATTAGGCTACGGTGTTCTTCGTCATGATTTAGATGAAGAAAATGACAAAATTTGAAAAATTAGGATTAGAAAAAAAATTATTGGATACACTAGATGAAGCTGGATTCACCACTCCATTTCCAATACAGGAACGTGCAATTCCAGTTTTGCTAGAAGGAAGTGACGTAATTGGTCAAGCTCATACTGGAACTGGTAAGACAATTGCATATGCACTTCCAATATTACAGACAATAACTGCAAAACAAGGAATACAGGGAATTATAATGACACCAACAAGAGAGCTAGCATTACAAATAACGGCAGAATTTAATAAATTTGCAAAAAATACTGGAATCAGAACTGTCACAATTTATGGTGGTCAAGGTATGGGGATACAACTTGATGCGCTAAGAAAAAAACCAGAGATCATAGTTGCTACTCCTGGTAGACTAATTGACCATTTGAAAAGAGGTACTATAAAACTAAACAATGTAAAACATGTAGTGCTAGACGAAGCTGACATAATGCTTGATATGGGCTTTGTTGAAGACATACAATTTATTTTAGATCTTACGCCAGAAGAAAGAGTCACATCTTTGTGGTCAGCTACAATGCCACAAGAAATAATGCGATTAGCACAAACTAACATGAATTCTCCGAAGAAAATTCTTGTTGATTCAGATGATCTTAGTGGAGCAGGAATAGATCAATCATTTTTGATTATAAAAGATAGAGAAAAAGGAAAGTTTTTGCTTGATTTTATAGATGGTAATATTGGTCAATGTATTGTATTTTGTTCAACAAAAATTAGAACACGCGATGTTGCAAGAATGCTCCACAAAGCTGGTAAGAAAGCAGTAGCAATTGAAGGAGATATGTCACAACATCGAAGAGAGCAATCAATGGGGAAATTTAGAAGATCAAAAGTAGACATACTGGTTGCAACTGATGTTGCAGCGAGAGGAATAGATGTGCCAGAAGTTGCTCTTGTAATCAATTACGATATTCCAAATCAAGATATGGTATATTTCCATAGAATAGGTAGAACCGCAAGAGCGGGTACCAAGGGTAGAGCAATTACACTAGTTTCATACTCGTCAGTTGGAGAATGGAATGAAATAAAAAAACAGACACATGTTAAGATGACAGATCTTAACGAAAAACTTGGAATTGAATTTAAGATTCCTGATCCGCTCAAGCGGAGAGCAGATACGGGACGGCGTTTTAATAGATTTTCAAAAAATACCGGAAGACAATCTCGTGGTAGACATAGAAATGCTAGAGACCAATATGAAAAAAGAAAAAAGCCACAGCATATAACAACAAGAAGTTACTTTAGTAAAAAGAAGCGTTGGTAAACTTATTGAAAATATGTATCTTTGAAGACTTAAAACCCACATTAAGTAACTGATAGTGAAACAAAATAATGCATAAAGGATTTGTGTTACTGAATTGTGATTTGGGTGCTGAAGAATTTATTGTAGAGGAACTTAGAAAAATTTCCCAAGTTTCGCAGGCACACGTCACATTTGGAGCATATGACGTAATTGCCGAAATAAATGCAGATTCACAAGAAGATTTTGATGAGACCGTTTCAATCAAGATAAGACGGTTAGCACGGGTTGTAAGTACAATGACCCTTAATGTTATCAATTCTTAATGATTATATGAGTAACAATTAGAATAATTCTAGTTGGAAAAAATAGATTATACTGGTACTGTGTATCTGCTTGATCACAAATATCCAGAACCGCTATTAAATCACAGTGTTAAAAAACTAGGAGATCTTGGAATAAAAAAAGAGGATATAACAATAACTGATTCTCCAGAGAATCCTCAGATTGGAAATATTGTGGTGGAAGTTTTTCCATACCACCTAGAAATAGCACGTGTAAGAACAATTAGAAATGATTCGTTTATCAGCGGTTCAATTACAACAATTGAACTCAAGACTGATACTGATGGTAAATATATCGATTAATCTTGAAAAATGAACCTAAAAAAAAGAAACGTCCAGTCATGTATGCTGCTATTTTAGTAGGAGTGATAATAGTTGCAATGTCGATATTTTTTGTTTATTCCAGTGATCAAGCAAAAATGCGTGGTGAGGCTTTTGGTAAGGCATTAGAATTCATACAAGAGGATTTGAGAAAATTAACTCACTCATTTGATTCAAAAGTATCCATGTTTAAACAGGGAGATATTAGCAAAGGTGAGTTTTTGGAATTCACTGAAAAGCATGAACGTGAAATGGAAAAAATTATTTTACGATATGATAATTTACAAATACCGCAATCATTCGTTTCGTCTGTGGAATTATTCAAATTATCAGCTGAGACCCAATTAGAGAGTGATCATTATATGATAGAATGGGTCAGAACCGGCGAAGATACAGCACACATTAGATCAGATTCTTTATTGCAACAATCATTTGATTATGAAATGGCCGCATTGACAAAATTTAAGTTAGCACAAGGGCAGACAAACCCATAACTTATTTAATTATATCAAAGAAGATCTAGTATTGAAAACATTAAGTTTGTTTCTAATCTTGTTAGCATTTGTAGTTCCTAGTGCTTTTGCTGAAGTCTATATTGATAACGACCATAAGTATCTTGGGGATGATGGTACGACCCACATTGTTGGTGAAATCATAAACGAATCAGACAAGCCGATAAACCAAGTTAATGTTATTGCAATTTTTTATTCTGATGGCAATAGTGTTTATCAGACAAGCACAGAAAATTTAACCAGCATGATTATGCCAGGAATGAATGGGATTTTTGATTTAATGGTTACTGAAAATATCAGTAATGTTGATTACTATACATTAGATGTTGATTACAAGGTAACTCAACCAAAAGACCAAGTGATTGAGATTACGTCATCTGAATTGTCATATGGTCCAGTTGACAACATTGCTATACAGGGAACTGTTGCAAATAATGGCGAAATAACAGCTAACATGGTAAAAGTCATTGCTACATTATATGACCGAGATGGTAATGTTATTGCTGTTTCAGAGACAAGAACAGAACCAGATT
>JAANXC010000001.1 GCA_018263495.1 Nitrososphaerota archaeon | reverse complement strand
AGCAATGAAACCAATTCCATAAATTCCTCCAAGCATTTCATCATAGACTATCGAGCCTGTTGCGCCCACTACAAGGACAAAAGTTCCAATAAGTTCAGCGATAAAAATTATTTTGTTGGATGAATCCATTGTTAATCTATACAAACAAATGGATTATGTAAGTAAATGCAATTCCAAGTCCAGCAGCTCCTGGTATTGTAATTACCCAAGAAAATATTATCTGCCTGCTAACTTTCCAGCGAACCGCACGTTTTCTTCGTGCTGCGCCAGCTCCCATGATAGTGCCAGTAATTGCATGGGTTGTGCTTGCAGGAATTCCTAATATTGCAAAAACAGCTAACATCAGCCCGCCACCAGTTTCAGCTGCAAACCCCTGATATGGTTTTAGCCTGGTGACTTTGAGTCCAAGTGTTTTGATTACTTTGTATCCTCCAAAGAATGTACCCAAGCCCATTGCACCCGCTGCTGCAAAGATTACCCAAAGTGGCATATGAATTTCGTCTATAAGATTTGCTGAAAACAAGATAAGAACAATTATTCCCATAGTTTTTTGTCCATCGTTTGCTCCGTGAGTAAGTGCAAACCAAGCAGATGATATTATTTGTAATCTGCCAAATGTCCTGTTTACTATGGCTGGTCTACGTTTAGCAAGTAATACAATTATTGCTCCCGCTAAAGCTATACCAAAAATCATTCCACCAATTGGTGCGATAATTATTCCCGCAAAAACTTTGGTTAGTCCACCGTAAACAAGTTGTTCAAAGCCCAATCCAGCAATACCGGCTCCCATTATTCCACCGATTAATGAATGGCTGTTGGAAATTGGTAATCCAAAATATGTACATAATGAACTCCAAGCAATTGCACCTGCCAAACCTCCAATAATCATATAGACGGTAATCTCGTCAGGACTGACAATTCCCTTTGCAATAGTGGTGGCAACTGCAACACCAAAAATGAATGGTCCTGCAAAATTAGCGGCTGCGGATAATGTAACCGCTTGAAGTGGTCTTAAAACACGCGTTCCAATTACTGTAGCAACAGAGTTGGCAGAATCATTGAACCCATTTACGAAATCAAAGATTAGTGCTATAACTATAGCAAGAATTGCGATTTCTAACATAAAGCCACCTAGGTATATTTTAGAACAATATCCTCAACAACGTCAGCAACATCGACACATCTGTCTGACGCTTTTTCCAATGATTCGTAGATATCTTTCAGTTTAATGATTTGTATTGGATCGTTAGTCTCAAAGAGTTTGGATATAGCAGTTGAATACAAATCATCGACTTTGTGTTCAATTGCACTTGTATTTCTGCAATGTTCAAGCATTGAAGAAGGATTCTTAATATTTCGTAATTTGGATGTCATTTGTTCTACCTCTTTTGTTCCTTTCACCAGTTCATTTGCCATCTCCAATGCGTATGGAGGGGTAGTGGTTACTTTGTAACTATGAAGTCTTGCAGATATCCCATCAATATGATCAATTGTATCATCTATTTTTGATGCAACCCTTTGCATATCCTCACGATCCAATGGCGTGATGAATGTCTTGTTTAAATGAGAAAAAACCTCCCGTACTAGAGAATCGGCCTCAGTTTCAATAGTATGAATTTTCTTGTGGCATTCAGCAATTTTAAGATCTGATAACATAACAACTAATTCTTCAGATATCTGAACGGCTTTTTTTGCTAAATCATCTAAAGTTACTAAAATCTCTTTTTCGTTTGATTTTACCCAGGAAAAGAACTGTCCCATAACTTGCGTAGAGAATTTTTGGACTTAACCGTGATGCACATAGTCTATAGTGTAACTATATAGTAATCAATCACAAAAATTTGCTTACAGNTGCTCTTCACATTTGATTATAATGTCTGAGGCAGAATCGTATGATATATCAAAGTCATCTCCTCCGTCAAGAACATCAGTGCCGGTTCCGCCAGTTAGTCTGTCATCTCCGGAAAAGCCCTTGAGAATGTCATTGCCCTCTCCGCCAACTAGATGATCACCACCTGCGTTTCCAAATATTAGATCGTCTCCGTCGCCACCAATGATGCAGTCGTTACCTTCTCCACCGAAGATCATGTCGTCTCCAGCAAATGCAAAGATTAGGTCAGCGACTTCTGTGCCAACAATGGTATCAGCTGCTGGAGTTCCAAAGATTTGGTTATAGTATGATAATGGCTTTCCACATGGTTGGACTGATATTACCTGCTGAGAACTTGATGAATTTCCTAACTCGTCAGAGACGTTCCATGTTACAATCGTATCGCCCAGTGGGAAAGTATCTGGGGCGTCATTTGTTATTGTAAGTGTGGAATCTGTCAAGTCATGTGCCTGTGCTTCGCCAATCTCAACTTGTTTTTCTAAGGAAAATGCGCTAATCATAACGTCTTCAGGCATTGTTAATTCTGGAGATGTGGTATCAACTATTGTAACAGTCTGGGTTGCGCTGGCTGAGTTGCCAGACGTGTCAGTAGCAGTCCATGTAACGGTGGTCTCGCCTAATGGGAAAACATCTGGTGCATTATTGGAAATTGAGGGAATATCTACTAGGTCACTGGAAACTGGGTTGCCAAGTGCTACTGTGTTTGAATCGGCAGATGTTGCTTCCGCTGTAATTGAATCCGGAGCAGTGATGATTGGAGATGTGGTATCAATTATTGTAACAGTCTGAGTTGCGCTGGCTGAGTTGCCAGACGTGTCAGTAGCAGTCCATGTAACGGTGGTCTCACCCAGTACAAAGAATCTTGGTGGATGTTCTGTTATTGAGGCAATTCCCATTACATCATGTGCCGTGGCTTCGCCTAATTCTATCATAGTCCCGGATAGATTAGTAGCTTCGGCAACAATGTCCGAGGGCGCAAAAATCTCTGGATCTGTGGTATCAACAAGTGTAACAACTTGAGTGGCTTGTGAAATATTACCTGAAGTATCTGTTACTGTCCATGTAACAGTGGTACTTCCAAATGGAAATGTGATTGGTTTATCATTAGTTACAGATTCAATGCCAACACTGTCAGCTGCACTGAGTTCTCCAAGTGCAATATAGTTCATGGCGGGATCAACTGCCTCAGATAAAATATCCTGTGGAGAAATAATTGTGGGTGCAGTAGTATCTACCACGGTTATTCTTTGATATGCAGTTGTAATGTTATCATGATTATCAGTAGCCGTCCAAGCAATCAGAGTAGAACCTAATGGGAATACATCTGGTGCATCATGTACAATGGATGAAATTCCTGTAATATCATGAGCCCAAGCCTGACCTATCTCTACTAGGGTTCCTTCAAGATTAGATGCCTCAACAGTTTGATCTTGTGGTATGGATAGTCCCGGATTTTTTGTA